>JBEPXL010000032.1:0-13957 GCA_041641935.1 Desulfobacteraceae bacterium
GAAACGACCTTTGTCGATTGTCGATGATGGACTCGTATCGATTGCCGTTTTCCCTTCGCCGGCATTACCCGGATCAGGTTCAGAGGGTATATTCTCAGGCTGTGAAGCCACCCCGTCAGCATGTGTCTGGACTTTGTTTAAATCCCGGATGTTGCTTTGTCAAGGAGGAAAGGCTTGGACGGATTGTTTCAGATATGGCATATTCAGACGAAACCTTGTCCGGTTGCGGAATATGTTTGGCGTTCCGCCTTCAGGCGGTCCGGTATATCAAACAGTCGAAATCCCCCGAAAATGCACCGCCTGAAGGCAGAACGCCAAACTTCTGGAAACGCATTATCTTCTCACCTCCGAATTTTTTGGTTGAACATTATCGCGTTTTGTGAAATTTAGCACTCAATGATATCTGGATACCATCCACAGAAAGCTCTCACCGAATGAATGCGGAACAACTCAAGCAACTTGAAGAAGACCTCTGGGCCGCGGCCGACAACCTGCGGGCCAACTCAGATTTGAAATCCAGCGAGTATGCCACACCGGTGCTGGGGCTGATTTTCCTGAAATTCGCTGACAACAAATACCGGCTGGCGGAACCGGAAATTTTAGCGGAACATGCCAAACGAAAGGGCGGTCGGCGGGAGAAGCCGGTGTCGGAGATCGCCGTTGAAAAATGCGGGTTCTATCTGCCCGAACATGCCCGGTATGATTATCTGCTGGGGCTTTCCGACCAGGAAGACGTGGACAAGAAAATCAAGCAGGCGATGGAAGCCATCGAGTCTTATAAACCGGAGCTGGAAGGCATTCTGCCCAAGGACGAATATAACCCGCTGACCCGGACCGACAAAAGAATCCCCTCCCAACTTCTCAAGACCTTTTCGAATATCCCCCTGAACGCCAGCGGCGACGTTTTCGGTAAAATCTACGAGTATTTCCTGGGCAAATTCGCCCTGAAGGAAGGCAGCAAGGGCGGTGAGTTCTTCACGCCGACCTCGGTGGTCAGGCTGATGGTGGAAATCATCGAACCCCACCAGGGCACGGTTTTCGATCCCGCCTGCGGCTCGGGCGGTATGTTCGTCCAGTCCCAGCGGTTCGTGGAACGGCGGCGGGAACAATGTGCTGCTGGACAAGGCCATCGAAGAAACGCTGAAATTCTGCCAAAAGCTGGGTATTCATCTGGAAACTGTGCTGGATGAAAAGAAAACCTTCAAAAACATCGAAACCTTCAACCAGTTTGCCGATATCCTTCTGAGCCGGGACGAATGGCGGAAGGGGTTCAACGTGCACGACAACACCGTCGTGGATCAGTACAACGCCGGGGCGACCTCCACCGAGAATTATTTCGATGACCTGATGAAATTCACCCGGAGCATGAAGGAAGAAGACGAACGCCACGTCCGGGAGGGGCTGACGGAAGACGAACTGGAACTCTACGACCTGCTGAAAAAGGACAGACTGACGCAGGCCGAGGAGCAGAAGGTGAAACTGGCGGCAAAAAACCTGATCATCCGCCTGCTGCAGCGTCATCCAAAAGTCCTCGTCCAGGACTGGTGGAAAGACAGCCAGACGCAACTGATCGTCAAAAACGCCATCGAAGAGGTTCTGGATCAGGATTTACCGGACAGTTATGATCGGCTGATATTTAAGGAAAAGTGCGATAATGTGTTTGAACTGGTGTTTGATTTTGCGGCGAATGGGAGGAAGTGGGCGGCTTGAAAAACGGCTTTCTGTTATATTTGCCAAGAATTCGATTGTAACCATAAGTTTCAAAACTTACGACAAGTACCGGCTGTGCTGTAAGCAAAGCATGAATTTAAACTCACTACACGGTATTATATTTTGACATCTCTTTTTTAAAATATAGTAACAGACTGTCATCAACAAATTCATCCCAGATAAGCCAATGTACATATTCATCGAAAATTGTGATAGCATCTTCACATAAACAATAATCCGTAAGTTCTATTGAATCATGATGTCTTCCAATAGGTTGTATATGATCTAATCGTAATATTGATTCAGATGCACCTGGAAGAGGAAGTTTATCCCACATAAACTGAGGGTAGATACATCGCCTTATCCGATCAATAAACTCAGGTTTAAAACCCGCCCTTTTTGGACCTTCATCAACACCATAAAAAGGAGCAACAAGAATGGTAGGTGCTGTCTGCCATTTCGGTTTACCCAGGGTCAACTTTTTATCTACCGAACTGCCGCCTTCACTGATGATGATCGCAGGCCTTTTTTTTGCCCTGTATACAGTACGTACTTCATTTTTGTAATGCGGAAGTGCAGCGACAGGAATTTTAGGTTTCTCTGGAGGCCGTTTTGTGCTTAAGGGTTGAATTCTAAAATAAGCACTATTATGCTCTGTAGGTTCAGATCGGCCAGTTGCAATTAATTGTTGCGGAATTTGGTCTATATGAGGTAAATATGCAAATATTAGTCTACCTCGACAGTAATCAGAATTGCTTATCAGAATCCACCACTCATCAATCATGTTCTGAACAGAATCATCAGGATACATCCGGATCAAACCTTGATTTAGATTTCCAAATATCTTCAGAAAATTGTACGATGCCTTCTACTGGTTTTATTTCATCACCTGCTAAAGAATCCAGTGTCTTTAGACCTTCAAAAAATATATCGTCGTAAGGTGGAGGAGTAAACTGGTGCTTCTTAGCTTTTTTCTTTTTTTCCAGCCTGTTTTTAAATTCTTCCTTTAAAGCCTCAATAGACTGCTTCTTTTTTTTCTTCTGCCTTGCGGACAAATTATCAGAGGTTCTTTTTTCGATATCAGGGACTGATTCATTTTGCCGTTGGATATAATCTGGTACGCTAAAATCCAACATTTCTCCTGGCTTTGATTTCAGCATTGGCCATGTGTTATACACATAATGAAGCAAATCCTCGGTTATTGCACTAAATTTATGAACATATTTTTGAATGGTAGTTGTTATTATTAATGGAAGCTCTCTTTCAAGTTTTTCATATAGATCATCATCAACAATAATCCATCTGATAAATTCACCATCAAATGCTGTTGAATGTGCTTCAATAATTCTTTTTTTGGCTCCTACAGATTGTAACGAAGGTTCAATCCTTCGAAAAGCCTCAGTACACCAGGGGCCAAAATGATGAAATCTCCAAGGTAAACCTGTATAAGTTACCCCTCCATTTTGACGAGCATATTCCAAGTCAGCAATATAAATATATTTTATCAAGTGGATCGGACCCAACTCCCTATTCATATAATCTTCCTGACCGGCTGTTGCCAGAATATACTGCACCAACTGATCAATCTTCTTATATTTAGACGGCATATCCATGATTTATCCATATTTGTTCAACATTTATTCATGTATTGGGGCTGATGATTGTATAACTTTTCACAAGAATGTCAATAATAATAAACACACTTCATAAGTATCTGCAATTATTCATCAACATAAAATTCCCTTTACAGTTGGGGTGTCTTAAAAAGCTGAAAACCAGCCTTGATCATTGCTCGGTTTTTGGCCCCGTCAAATCTGCGTAAATCTTTATTTGAAAAGTGTTTAACCGAAGAAAGGCGAGGCCGGAAACCGAGTAAATTGTCAGTGCCTTTTAGACGGCCGACCTTAAACGGAAAGCTATCTGGAAGAAAGGGCTTCCCGGGCCGACAGGGAAAAATTCAAGGCGGTACTGGACAAAGTCCCTGATGCTGATCCCGAGGAATATGATCGGCTCGACAGGTAAACCACCCTGCATCCACCTTTTTTCCTCCGCTGGCAAAGGGCAGGCACAGGAGCCTGCCTCTGCGGATGTCAGAACATTCTGGTGAGGTACGTACCACGGCGCCAGTTCCACCGTCTTCTCCAGACTTTTCCCCCCTCCTGATGATGATCCGCCGAAGATGCCGCCCATGATGTCGCTCAGGGTCCGCTCACGAATCAGCTCTCCGTCCCGGTTGATCGGGCGGGCCACCAGGCAGTGGTTGTCTTTGTCGATGTCGATCTGGCAGAAATGATCATCCTGGGTAAAGTTGGACGCCACATAATCCATCGTGATACCCGAGCCGGTCTGGAACGTATCCATCGGCGTACTGCCATGGGAATCATGAACATACCCGGAAGGATCTCCGTCGGCAAAGGGAAAAGGCCAGTACAGCCCCGATGACGTCACCGACAGCGCCTTGAGCTGATCGGCGTTTTCATGACCGCCGAAACGGATTTCCGCCACATTGAAATTATGAATGTCTCCGGACAGAAAGATGACGTTCTGGATGCCGTTTTTGACGATGTGGTCAATGATCCGGGATCTGGTCTCCGGAAAGGCGGGCCAGGAATCGCTTTTGTACTTCGCATCTTCTCCCTGCAGGGTGTCCACCTCGTTGGGAACAAAGACTCCGGAACTGACGATGAACTTGGGCACATTTCCGCGCTTCTCCTGCTGTCCCAGAAGCCATTTGCAAAGGATGTCAAGCTGGCTTGGCTCGGTCTCCGGGTTAGAGGACGGGCGGCCCAGGAGGTGATTGTGTTTCAGGGTCGGTCCCCGGAACCGCTGGGTCCGGGTGTCGAGGACGAAGAAAGGATATCCCCCACAGACGAACTGGTAGAAAAGCATTTTACCGAAGCTGCGGGGAGAATGGCTCCACTGGTAGCTCATGTAGGCCCCGATGGCGATCTGGAAGAGCTTCCGCTTGGGTGAATCATCGATGCGGTCCTGGCTCCAGTTGTCCTCGATTTCATGGTCGTCCAGGATCATGTAGTGGGGAACATTCTTCAGAATACGGCGACGGTTACTGGTGCCGAAGGAAGCCCGGTACCGTTCCTGAAACTCCTCATACGTATCGGCCAGAAACAGCGGCACATTCCGGTTGAGCATGTCGGCGTAGATCTGATCCCCCATGAGGAGCACAAAGCGCGGATCGCTTCCGTAAGGGTTGTTCCGGACATGATCGAGCATGGGGCCGAAAATCTGGTCCGCCCGTTTGCGTTTCCAGAAAAGGCCGGGATACTGGCAGGAGCCCATGAGAAAGCTGAGACGGTTCTGGGGGCGGGACTCATCCGGAAAGGTGGTGAATTCAGCTTCCGACGTCTCCTCCGGAAGGGCCTTGAGGTCATCGACCCAGGAAGCGGCCGGGGGAATGAGTCCGGTGAGGGCCTCATCCGGAACCATGTCGTCGGGATCGAAGTTATCGATAAGACTGTACGTTCCCATCCGGACGGTGTACCGAGTGCCGGGCTTCAGGGTAAAGGCCGACGGTTTTCCATCCAGATCACGATCCTCCCCCAGATGAAAGGTGCCGGTCCGGTCAAATTCACGATGAAGGCGAAAATACCAGGCCGGGGGATCCGGCAGGGGAGCGCCGTTTTCAGCGATCACGGCGATCACGCCCAGGGTGCGGTGGTTGTCGCTCAGGTCTGCGCCGCTGTCATCGGGGTCCGACGCCTGAATCCAGAGCCGGCAGCTTCTGTCCGTGGTATGGCCCACGATGGGGCCGAGAAACGGTGGTCGTAGTGAGTTCATGTGAGACCTCCTTGGTTGCCGATCCCGCGGCGACGAAGGCCGCGGTCATTCAATATGGGCTGCGATCCGTTCCGCCAGGGCCGCGATGGTCCGGGACGGATTCCGCCCGATGGGGGCAGGCAGAACCGCCCCGTCCGCCACATACAGGCCGGGACAGCCGAACACCTCGCCCAGGTGATTCACCACACCGTTGTCCGGTCCGGTTCCCATGCTGCACCCGCCCAGGGGATGGGGCGTAATCAGAAACTGAAAAATTTCCCATGTCGGCGGAACCCAGGGTTTTCCGCCGGTGGCCACGGCCAGCTTCCGGTGCTGGTCCGCGATGGCGTTGATCACCCCGCGGGTTTTCGGGTCCACCTGCCAGTCCAGATCCAGATGCACCCGCCACGGCGCGTACCAGAGCCGCTTGAGCCCCAGCCGTCCGTTTCCGCCGTCGATGCCCTGGGCGAACCAGGGCATGACCCCGCTCAGGGGATCTTCCCGGCGCACCATCTTTTTCAGTTCACTGAGGAGCAGATTCACCCGGGGATCAAAGGAACCGGTACGGAAGCGCTCCTTCAGATAATTGCTCAGTCCGCTGGGGAATCCGCCGTCCTCCACCCAGAACCGCTCCCCGCCCCGGGAGCCGTCCAGATAATCGATGACGCAGGTGATGGTCGGTCCGTCACACGGACGGACCCGTTCGGGGTCATCATAAAAACCGGGGGTGAGAAAGTCGCCGTTGGAACTCCAGTTTCTGCCCAGAAAACCGCTGATGCCGGAGAGAGTGCGGTACTCATCCCGGGACCGGAGCAGGATTTCAGTGGAGCCGAGCGAACCGGCCCCCAGCACCACAACGGGCGCACGGACCGTGCCGGGGTAAAAGGTCATGTCCGCAATGCGGTTGTAGTGGATTACATAGTCGCCGCCGGAGCGG
Organism: Desulfobacteraceae bacterium; assembly: GCA_041641935.1. Lineage (GTDB taxonomy): Bacteria > Desulfobacterota > Desulfobacteria > Desulfobacterales > Desulfococcaceae > JBEPXL01. The sequence goes on from JBEPXL010000032.1 coordinate 6,422, forward strand.
GACAGATGGGAAACCCGGTGGAGAGGCCGCACCTCGGCCCCGTTCTGTTCGGCCAGGGCGATGTAGTTGAAATCCAGCGTGTTCCTGGCTTTCACCCGGCAGCCGATGTCGCAGTTGCCGCAGTGGATACAGGTTCCCTGCCGCACCCCCTGGGCATTGACCAGGGGCTCGGAATGGCGTTCGTCAAAGGGATCATCCAGCCCGTAGTGCCACCGGTCGCTGAAGTTGACCGCCAGCGGGAGTTTGCTGAACCGGTCGCCGTGGCCGAGTTTTTCCGCCCCTTCCCGCACCAGTTGAAAGCGCCGGGTCAGCTGGTTGTCGGGCAGGGTCTGGAGGTTGAGCATCTTTCCGACCATTTCATAGTAGGGCTTCAATTCCGAAAAGGTAACCTCGGGCGGCCATCCTTTCTCGAACAGATCCGGCTGCGCCTCCACCGAGACATTGGCGTAGATGAGCGATCCTCCGCCCACACCGGCCCCCTGGGCCACGGCCATGTTTTTGAAAAACCGCAGGTCGATCCACCCGTTCTGAAACTGGGGCAGGTTTTCATCCCAGATCCAGGCGTCCTCCGCCGTGCGGGGATAATCCGCCGGTTCCCACCGGCGGCCCCGTTCGAGGATCAGCACCCGCATCCCCTTCAGTGCCAGACGACAGGCGGCGACCGCTCCGCCGAATCCGCTGCCGATCACAATGGCGTCAAATCGTTCCGTCATAGATGATCTTCTCCTTCTCCAGTCCGCTACATGGGGCCGTAGGTGAGTACATCCCTGGCGTAGACATCCCAGAGCTTGCCCATGAAGAGTTTGCCGAAGCGGGTCAGCGCCCCGATCCGGTCCGCCGCTGTCGGTCCCTCGACCCGGAAGGTGGTGAGCTGTTTCATGAAATCGGGAAGCTGAATCCGGATAATCCCGGCCCCCTTGATGACCGCCTCGCCTTCTGCCACATCCGGGCGCATCCGCCCTTCGTAGATGCGCACAAACAGGGTAGTGGTATCCGACCAGAGATCCTGCCCCGGATCGTTTTCCACCTCCTTGTGACCGATCAGCGTGAGGGGATTTCCGCTGCCGTCGGTAAAGAACAGCAGATACCAGAACCGTTTGTGTTCGGGGTCTCCCTCGTCCACCAGCAGATTGAAGGTTCCCTCCTCCACCGGACGCCATCCGCCCAGGGCCGGACAGGAGATGTGGCCCTCGATGCGGGCTTCATGGTCGGGATGGGTAATGAACCGGTTGACGCCGTCCACCTGAATGGTGAGCCGCACGTCCAGGCGGGTTCTGCGGGCTCTGCCGGTGTCGAAGCCCTTCCGGTAGTCGGATTCACCCAGGGTGATGAACCCCTTCATCTCTTCGGTGAAGGAGAGCCGGGTCAGGGCGGTGTGTACTTCAACGGGATAGTCGGGACCGGGGGATTTCAGGGGAATACCTTCAGCTTCACACCACTGCCGGGCCTTCTGCACGCCCAGATTGACCGTCTCCACCACACGGTCCTGGCTGAAGTTGATGAGGTAGTGCATGGGCACTTCGACCTCCAGGAGTTTCACGGTGACGGGTCGCCCGAATTCACCGGGCCTGCCGGCCCCGATGGCGGCATTGCTGGCCTCGATCCGCTGAAGGATGCGCTTGAAATGGCCGTATGCCGCAGTTTCGATGATCTGGAAGTAGTTGGCCACAAAGCCGTCCCGCCACTCGCCCTTGCGGCTCACGGTCCAGATGATCCAGAGTTCATCCGCGCCCCGTGCGATGGCCTCCTCCAGATTGGCGTCGGTGATGAAGACCGGATCGATATAAGTATCGCCGTCGATCACCACCGGCGGAAACCACATGGGCAGGGAAACCCCGGCCACCAGAAAGTCCTCGGTCATTTCATCCGGCGTCAGTACCCGCAGTTCATGCTTTGTGAAATTGTAGACGTTGAAGGTGGCCCCTTTGTCCGACGCCCGGATTCTGTTCCAGTCGAGGCCCCAGCCGGTGAAGACGTTTTTGCGGTAGTTGTCGAGGGTGAACATGGATTCGGCGAAAAAGAGCCGGGTCAGGGCCTGGGGATTGAACCCGATGCCCAGGCTGGGATCGAGGTTGCGCCAGTTGTCGGCAATCTGCTTTCCGGTCATTCCCTGGCAGTACATGGCCAGATTGAAGATGCCGCCGCTGGCGCCGTCGGCCAGATCGAATTCGAGTTCGGCCTCGTCCAGCCAGACCTGAAGAGCCCCGGCCTGAAAGGCGACCTTGACACCGCCGCCGGCCAGGATGAGGGCACGTTTTGGTTTCGGATCAGGCATGTCTCTGTCTCCTTTCTCGAAGGATGTATCAGAACCCGCGGTGAATCCGGAAATCCATCCTCTTCCGGTCAGGGATGCTGCAGACGTGCTGTAATCCGTCTGTTCCCGGTTCGCTCATCGGACAGATGCTTTTGAGGCAGATTCCGGCGGATGCTGAAGTGGGGGCACATCGGGGGAAATCGGAATGCCGTAGCCCGTGTATCTTCGGGGCTTCCTGTCAGGTATGCGAAATCAAGTTCGGCATACCTAAAAGACTTGTAAATCTATTTGCAGGATTTGTCAATCCAGTTTTTTAATGCAGACCGGTCTGGTTCAGATCAACGGATACCTGACGTCCAGAAAACCGAACTTCCTGAAATCGGTATCGGCTGTAAAAATAACACGGATATCGTGCTGCTTGAGAAGTGCCGCCAGATGCGCGTCAGGAACAAGGTTACCGCGAACGGGAAAAGTTCCGGAGAATTCGGCATAAATATCAAGAAATCCCTCTGCTTCCGCCAGCGTCCTTACCTGCGGCAACTGCAGGAGGGCAGAGACATTCTGCAATGCCTCTCCGGGCGTCAGCGGCTGCACAAATATACTGGGATGGGTCGAAATGCGCAGATAGGACATCAGGGTAATCCAGGCGATACAGAAGAGTTCCGGATCGGCTGTTCTCTGTTCCAGAAACGAAATGGCCTTTGCATGCCACGGGCCGGATTTATCCGATGCGTACAGGAGGAGATTCACATCGATGGCATAACTCATGGGGATTCTTTGTCCAGAATCGCGTACAGCGCATCTTTGTCGGATACATCCACGCGCGCATTCATGGGCTGGGATATCCACTGGAACTTCGGCGGTCCGTCAGAGAATTTCCGTAATGTCAGCGCTTCCGCCAGCAACTGGGTCACGATCTTGCCCATGGAACGCTTTTCCCGCTTCTGGATGGCCCGGATCTCTTCGAGGATGGGGGTATCTATGTCAATGGTAGTTCTTGCCATGATGTTTTGATGATAAAAGCCTCTGCATCCGAAGTCAAGGTGAAACAGGTCTGAAAATCCGGAGATGATAAACGCCCTGTGCGGAAGGCTTGTGCCCGGATGCGGCACAGGACGCCGAAGCGCCCTGTGCCGTGTTTCACCATCCTCCGGTATTCTACTTCACCCGGCCTTCCTTCCATGCCTGAATCAGGTCATCGTAATTGACCGTCTGGCCTTTGGGCTTTTCATTCTCCAGCTTCGGTTTGGGCGCACCGGGCTGCTCCAGCCAGTAGGACTCTTCTCTTTCCGGGTTCAGCTTCGGGCCGCATTTTTCCTGCACTCCCGCCCGTTCCAGCCGCTGCAGAATCCGGTCCTGCTCGGCGGCCAGATTGTCCATGGCCGTATCCACCGTCACCTCACCGGAGACCGCCTCGCCGATGTTCTGCCACCAGAGCTGGGCCAGTTTCGGATAGTCGGGTACATTGGTTCCGGTGGGGGTCCAGGCGACACGGGCCGGGCTGCGGTAGAATTCCACCAGACCGCCCAGTTTCGGGGCGCGTTCAGTAAAGGATTCATGCCGGATGTCGCTGTCCCGGATGGGGGTCAGCCCCACATGGGCCTTTTTCAGGGACGTCGTCTTGGCCACACAGAACTGGGCATAGAGCCAGGCGGCTTTCCGCCGTTCCACCGGGGTGCTCTTGAGCAGGGTCCAGGAACCGCAGTCCTGGTATCCCAGCTTCATCCCCTCTTCCCAGTACGGGCCGTGGGGAGAAGGCGCCATCCGCCATTTGGGGGTGCCGTCCTCGTTGACCGTGGGACCGGGGGCGACCATGTCCGGGATAAAGGCGGTGTACCAGAAAATCTGCTGGGCCACGTTGCCCTTGGCCAGGAACGGCAGATACTGGTAGAAGTCCATCCCGAGAGCGCCCGGCGGCGCGTAGAGCCGGAGCCAATCCATGTACTTGCGAAGGGCGTATTTTGCGGCCGGTCCGTTGGCGGCCCCGCCCCGGGCGACACTGGCGCCCACCGGATGGCAGTCTTCCACCCGGATGCCCCATTCATCCACCGGTTTTCCGTTGGGCAGTCCCTTGTCACCGGCGCCGGCCATGGAGAGCCATGCGTCGGTGAAGCGCCATCCCAGGTCCGGTGCTTTTTTGCCGTAGTCGTTGTGGCCGAAGACCGCCACGCCGTCGATCTCCTTCACATGCTTTGTAAAGAATTCGGCGATGTCTTCATAGGCCGACCAGTTGACGGGAACCCCCAGTTCATAGCCGTAAATCTCCTTGAACTGCTTTTTGAAATCCTCCCGGTTGAACCAGTCGTAGCGGAACCAGTAGAGGTTGGCGAACTGCTGGTCCGGAAGCTGGTAGAGTTTGCCGTCCGGCGCGGTGGTGAAGGACTTGCCCATGAAATCATCGACGTCCAGGGTCGGCAGGGTCACATCCTTGCCTTCACCTTCCATCCAGTCAGTCAGGTTGACCGCGAATCCATACCGGAAGTGGGTTCCGATGAGGTCGGAGTCGTTGATGTAGGCGTCAAAGACATTCTGGCCCGACTGCATCTGGGTCTGGAGTTTTTCGATGACATCACCTTCCTGGATCAGGTCATGGGTGACCTTGATGCCGGTGATCTCCTCAAATGCCCGGGTCAGTGTCCTGGACTCATACTCATGGGTCGGAATCGTTTCGGAGACGACCTTGATCTCCATTCCCTTGAAGGGTTCAGCCGCCTTGATGAACCACTCCATCTCCTTGAGCTGTTCTTCTTTCGACAGCGTGGACGGCTGAAATTCCTTGTCCACCCATTTTCTGGCGGCCTCCATGTCGGCGCCGGCAGTACCCGCCGTAAACAGCAGGGCCATCAGAACAATACTCCCCGGGATCAGCCTCCCGGACATCCTTTGTCGTATCGCTTTCAACATATATTGCCTCTTCCTCCCGGCCTTCCATGATAAGATGACAAGATTACCGGAATGTTCCGGTCGCTGGTATCGCCGGCGCGAAGGCCCTGAACGCCATGCGACATCCGCCGTTCACGCTTGCTGCATTATCCCCACCGCATCAGCACGATCATCCAGACAATGGAAATCCCCAGGGCAATGTAGAGGGAGAGATCCGTCAGACCGACCCAGGCCAGATGGATATAGGCGCTGCCCAGCAGCCCGATGAACAGCCGGTCTCCCCGGGTCGTGGCGATGGGCAGAAGTCCCCGCCGCTCGATGGTGGGGGAAATCGTCTGCCAGATGGTCATGCCTGTCAGAATCAGGGCGATGGTGATGAAGAAAACCGCCGTCGGAACCGTCCAGGCCATCCATTCGAGATCCATACGCGTTCCTCTCTACACACGGCCCAGGGCAAAGCCTTTGGCCAGATGATTGCGGACAAACCAGATCACCAGTGCCCCCGGCACGATGGTCAGGATACCGGCCGCGGCCAGCAGCCCCCAGTCGAGCCCGGTGGCGCTCACTGTCCGGGTCATGGTGGCCGCAATGGGTTTGGCGTCGGTGGTGGTCAGGGTCCGGGCCAGCAGCAGTTCCACCCACGAAAACATGAAGCAGAAAAATGCCGTCACGCCGATACCGGCCCGGATCAGGGGAATGAAAATGGTAATGAAAAACCGGGAAAAGCTGTACCCGTCAATAAAGGCGGTTTCATCGATCTCCCGGGGAATGCCCGACATGAATCCCTCCAGAATCCAGACCGCCAGGGGCACGTTGAACAGGCAGTGGGAAAGCGCCACCGCAATGTGGGTGTCGATGAGCCCGAAGGTGGAATAGAGCTGGAAAAAGGGGAGCAGAAAGACCGCCGCCGGGGCCATGCGGTTGGTGAGAAGCCAGAAAAAGACGTGCTTGTCTCCCAGAAAATGGTACCGGGAAAAGGCATAGGCCGCCGGCAGGGCCGTCACCAGCGAGATGACGGTATTCATCGTCACATAGATGATGGAGTTGATATAACCCGAGTACCAGGCCGGGTCGGTAAAGATTTTCATGTAATTGCCGAACGTCGGATCGGTGGGATAGAGAGAGAATGACCCGAGGATGTCCGCGTTGGTGCGGAGGGACATGTTGAGCATCCAGTAGATCGGCAGGAAAAGCAGAAAGAGATAGAGGATCAGACCGATGCGTTTCTTTTCGAATTTTTTCTTTCCCGGCCTCATGGCGCGTCTCCTTTCCCCACATTCTGGATGGCCTGGTAAAAGAGCCAGCTGAAGAGCAGGATAATCAGAAAATAGATGAGCGAAAAGGCCGCGGCCGGCCCCAGATCGAACTGGCCCACGGCGATCTTGACCAGATAGATGGACAGGAAGGTGGTGGAATTGCCGGGCCCCCCGCCGGTGAGCACAAAGGGTTCCGCATAGATCAGAAAGCTGTCCATGAACCGCAGGAGCACCGCGATGGTGAGCACCCCCCGCATTTTGGGGAGCTGAATATAGCGGAAGACGGCCCAGGCCGAGGCCCCGTCGATGCTGGCCGCCTGATAGTAGGCATCCGGTATCGCCCGGAGTCCGGCATAGGCCAGCAGCACCACCAGCGGGGTCCAGTGCCAGACCTCCATCAGCATCAGGGTGATCCAGGCATCCAGCGGGGAGGCGGTATGATCGAAGGCGATGCCCAGGGAATTGACGGCCTTTCCGAAGAGGCCGATATCGGGCCGGGTGAAGACGATCCAGATGGTCCCGATGACGTTCCAGGGAATCAGCAGCGGCAGCGCGATGGTCACCAGGCTGACCGAGACGCCCCAGCCTTTTTTCGGCATCGTCAGGGCGATGGCGATCCCCAGGGGGATCTCGATCAGCAGCACCAGTCCGGAAAAGAGAAACTGCCGCCACAGGGCGTCATGGAGCCGGGTGTCATGGAGAACCTCCTCGAACCATTCCGTCCCCACGAAGACCCGCTGCCCCGGCCCGAAGATATCCTGCACCGAATAGTTGACCACCGTCATGAGGGGAATAATGGCGCTGAAGGCGACGATGACAAACACCGGCAGCACCAGAAACCAGGCTCTGTTGTCTTCCCACTTGTCCATAAAAAGTCCCTTCTCGCTTATCGTACCAGCCGTCCGCCGGCAAAGAGTTTGACCCGCTCCGGCGGAAACCGCACCCAGGCGTCACGGTCCGGAACCGGTTTGCCTTCGGCCAGTTTGGCCCGCAGGGTATGCGCCCCCAGTTTCAGGGTCAGAATCCGGAAGCTGCCCTGGTCCTGCACCCCCCGGACCGTCGCGGACAGTCCGCCGTCCACGGCCCTGTCGTGCACCTCCAGATACATGGGGCGGATGCCCAGTTCAAGGCTGTCTCCGGCAT
>JBEPXL010000033.1:0-13776 GCA_041641935.1 Desulfobacteraceae bacterium
GATTGGCCGCCGTTGCCGCTATACCAGTTCCGTCTCGAAGGCGGGCGGATTGAGGATGTGTTTTTTGACAAAACACCGGTCGATGACCCGGATGAGTCCCTCCCTGTGTTCTTCGGGAAAATCATCGGGCAGGGCCACTCTGGTCGTCAGTTTCGTATACCGCTGTTCATTTGTATCATATTCACAGAACATGGTGAACCTGATATCATCCGTCGAAATGTTTCGTTTTTTGCAGAACAGAAAAGCGTTCGTTCCGGCGCAGGTTCCGATGGCGGAAAGGAACAACTGAACCGGATCCTGGGCAGTTCCCTCGCCACCGTCTTCGGGGGACTGGTCCACCTGAACGGTCAGGCCCTCAATGGTCGCGCTGAGTTTTTTTCCGCCATGATATTCTACTGTAACCGTCGTACTCATTAGCTCATCTCCTGTAAACATCTGATAGAATGAAAGGATAGGGAATGGCATCACAGGATCCAAAAAACAAATCCCGTCTCATCACCATCCTGCTGGTCAGTCTGGCACTTCTGCTGCTGTTTGTTCTTATTCTGAGAAGCTGCCAGCAGACGCCCATGCGGTATTCTCAGTCTCTGACAGCGCCGGCGGAGACCCGCATTGCTGTTACGACGCCGTGGCATCGACACGCCGTGGCAACCAGTGTATTACCCGGCGAACTGCTGAGCTGATCCAGCAGATCGAACAACTGGCCCGGTCGAAATCCGCCGACCCCTGGACCGAGCTGGCGGCTCCGGACCACCAGGGACCGGAACGCCCGCAGGCGGGTATCCGTCAGTACGCTGAACATATTCTGTTTCCGGGGATTGCCGGTTGCGGTACACTTATCCTGCGGCTCGGCACAGTCGTCAGGACAGAGAAACGTGGCGTGGCTGACATACAGATCCCCGTTATCCCCGCGCATGGGATTGGGGAGAACTGTATCCGCTTCCGCAGGAACGGGAATCCGGGCGGCACGATCCGGCCCCAGCCGGTGCAGACACCATTCCGCCGCCAGATGAACGGGCAGGGCCGGAATGATCCAGTCCGGGGCCGATGAAGGATGGAGGGTATCCACCAGAAATCGGATTCCGTCAGCCGGGACCGTTTCAATTTCAACAGCGGTGTCTTTTAATGTCTCCGGATGGACCGGCTTCGGGTCGACCAGAACAAAGCCGGTGTCATTCATGGTTCCGGAGAGCCGCTGAAAGGCAAGCTGCCCGAACCGTCCCATGCCGATGATCCAGACGGTCTTCATTTATTCCACATAGCCCGATCCCGGAATCCAGGTCCGGATTTTGAGATGCCCCGGAAAGGCATAGGGTTTGTAGACAGACTTGTCCAGCAGCATCCGGATACACTCCTGAATGCCTTCGGTGATGGTCGGATGGGGATAGACCGATTTCAGGACATCCTGTATCCCCTTTTCCTGATCCATCAGATGGGTAATGGTCATGATGGTGCTGGACACCTGCGGCCCGGCCGCCCGCATCCCGAGTATCCGCTGTTCTTCATCATCGGTGACGATAATCTTCACAAAGCCGTGGGTGGCCCGCATAGCAATGGCCCGGTTGACCAGCACATTGGAATAGTAAGCCACCCGGTAGGGAATTTTCCGCTTCTGACAGCCCTTTTCATTCAAACCGACAGCCGCCACAGCCGGGTAGAAAAACATGACCGTGGACATGTTCGAATAGTCGAGGGGCCACTTGACCCGCCCGAACATGTGCTTGACGGCGTACCGCCCTTCCATTTCGGCGATGTTGATCAGGGCCGGATGATGGGTGACATCCCCGGCGGCATAAATATTGTCCCGCACACAGCAGTTCTCGTCGGTTTTCAGGTAGCCGGGCTTGCGGCAATCGATACCGAGTTTGTCCAGTTCCAGCGATGATACATCCACCGTCCGGCCGATGGAGATCAGCACCGAATCGGCCTCGATCACTTCGGAGTGCCCATCATCAAAATCAAGAATCACTTCCAGATAATCCGGCTTTTTCAGGATATCCCGGAGAATGGCGGAATGAATCACCTGGACGCCATGCATTTCCAGATTTTTCTGTACAAAATCGCTGATATCCTCATCTTCATAGGGAATGACCCGCTCGGCCCGGTCGACCAGATAGACCTTGCCCTGACCGAAGTTGGAAAAGATGGTGGCGTATTCACAGCCGATAATGCCCGCGCCGATAATCATCAGCCGGGGCGGAAACTCTTTCAGATTCAGTACACCGTCGGAATTGAAAATCCGCTGCTGGTCCACCTCGATGTGGGGAAAATTCCGGGGCGTCGAGCCGGAAGCGATCAGAAAGAAATCAGCATCCACCCGCTCGCATTTTCCGTCCAGACAGGAGATCTCCACCGTGTCCCGGTTGACAAACCGGCCCCAGCCCCGTTTGTAGGTAATGGACCCCGGTCCTTTCCACCGCTTTGGTGAAAAGGTTTCAAACTGGGAGAGCATCTGGTACTGCTTTTCCTTGGCCGCCTGAAGGACTGTGGAACGTACGGCGGAATAGTCGATCTTCATCCGTGCCGCCTGATAGCCCCGGTCGGTCTTCATGGCGATGGCATAGTCTTTTGCCAGTTCCCACATGGTTTTCGAGGCCAGCGCCCCCCACATGACGCCCGCACCACCGATTTCCGCACCTTCGATGATGCAGACATGCTTGCCGAAATCGAAGGCCCGCATGGCAGCCGCAAACCCGGCCGGGCCGCATCCGAGGATGCAGAGATCGAATTTATCCGGAATATGTTCAGACATGATTGGCGAATCCCCAGGTTGTATAGGAACGAATTGGATGTATCCTATGAATATAGGCCGTTAGATGATATACGTCAACAAGGTCACTGGATGGTTATCCGCAATCTGTGACCGGCAGGTCTGCAAAGGGTTTGAAAACTTTTATTTTTCCCGGAATATGCTGGAAATCAGATCAGGATGAAAGTGCCCTGGAGCCGGTATCCCGGTCGATGATCCACAGCGTCATTGGCACGAATGTCTGAAGATACAGGGCTTGCACAGGGACGGGATTTGGTGATAAGAGGCAGGGCTGTTTTGCTTTTTCACCGGCTGTCAAAAAGGAACTGACTGTGCAACAAAACAATCCAATGCTCACATACGCCGCTCTCTTCGGCGCTGTTGTCTTCTGGGGCCTTTCATTCATCGCCACCAAAGTGGCCCTGGAGACGATTCCGACCTTCACGCTTGTGTTTGCCCGTTTTTCCATCGCATCCCTTTTCTTTCTGGTACTGGTGGTCCGCAACGGCTTTCCCCGGTTTACCCGGCATGAACACATTAAACTCTTTCTGACGGCGTTCTTTGAACCGGGACTCTACTTTGTCTGTGAAACCATCGGGCTGCAGTACACCTCCGCGCCCAAGGCATCACTGATCATCGCCACCATTCCCCTTGCCGTGACCCTGTTTGCCGCCCTGCTCCTGGGGGAACGGGCCAGACCGGAGGGGCTTCTGGGGATTTTTCTGTCGCTGCTGGGAATCTGCGTGCTGGTGACGGGTGATCCGTCTTTTTCCCTGGAGATGGGAGGACCGCTGATCGGAGACCTGCTGATTGTCGGTGCGGTGATTTCCGCGGCGCTGTATATGGTCATCGCCAGAAATCTGGGCAAACGGCATTCCGCAATGGAGATCACCACGATACAGATCTTCTATGGCGCACTCCTTTTTGCGCCGGGCTTTCTCTATGAACTGCCGATGACGGACTGGTCTGCGATCAGCACCGGCTCACTTGTTGCGCTGGCGTACCTGACGCTGTTTGCCACCATTGCGGCCTTTATCTGCTACAATTACGGACTGACCCAGATTCCCGCTTCCCATGCGTCGATTTTCATCAACTGCATTCCGGTTGTAACGGTGATCGGTGCGTGGCTGCTGCTGGGAGAAACACTTACGCTGGTCCAGGCAAGCGGAGGACTTCTGGTGCTGATCGCTGTGCTGCTGCCCCAACTGCGGGTGTTCCGGCTCAGAAGAATGTCAGCCGCAGCAGGAAAATAGTAGCGTCAGAATTTTAAAATACGATCAATGAGATCAGGGGCTATTCTGAAACCGGCCTTGTGTATCAGGTCGTTCAGGACATCTTCTATGGAAAAGCTTTCATTGTGCTGTTTTTCATGGAGAAGTATTCCTAGAATTCCAGTAATCTTCAGCCCGAGAGCTTTGGCTATTCTTCTTCCTTCCCGTTCATCCAGTAGAATTCTTTGTGCCCCTGTTTCCAGCGCCAGAGCAATCGCTTCGGATTCTCCTTCATCAAGTTCCCGGCGAAGAACCCGGATCAGAGAATGATTGGCTGGATTCTGAATGGTAAGCCATCCGGACTGTACGGCTTCGGCAATAAAATGTGAACCAGGCAGATTATCCATCGGTTTAAGTTCATTGAAAACAGCGGGAGGAATGACCAACTGACGGAACTGCTGACGTAGCAGATCAAGTTTTTCTATGATGGCCAGATTCAGAATGGGAGAAGTATTACTCACTACCGGCATAATCGATATCATCTTTCAGTTCTTCCATTCCGTAATGTCTGTCTATACCTCTATTTCCCATCAGTATTCCGAATTCATATTTATCCATACCAGCCAGTTCTCTTGCTTTGCCGAATGAGAGTAACTTGCGGGAGTATAACGCTAATGCCAGTTCAATCAATAGATCCCGGGGTAAATGCTCTTCAGGCAAACGTATCGCCTGGACAACTGATTCCGGAATTTTCAATTCTATGCTCATCATTTCATCCATCACAATATATTGTTTTTTGAAATACCTTAACGACTGATTTCCTTCCTAAATTAAGACTATCTGTAGCGTTGTAAAGACAGCCTCTTTCCAATGAAACAGAGAGAGAGCGAATAAAAGCAGATTTTCTACATCCGCCGACTCTCCAGCAACAGCCCCACTGTCAGCAGTACCGCTGCCACCCATAGAAAGAACCGCCTTGTTTCCTTCCGCTTCTGATCATATTTCACCAGCAGGCGGTTTTTTTCCAGATCACTGATTTTTCGGTATACCCGTTCGATTTTCTCCGGATCGAGCTGTCGGGGCATGTAGAAGATCTGCCCGGCGGGATCTCCTGCCCGGCGATCATGGATTGCCGCTCTCACCTCCGGTGCAACGGCTGTACCGATGACGATCAGGTAGAGTTTCACGTCCAGCTTCCGGAGCAGTCGCACCACATTGACAAAATTCGGCAGTCCTTTGCGGATATCCGCGCTGTTCTGATTCGCCTCGATTCTGCCGTCGGTAAAGAGTACAATCGCCATGCCGCGTCCAAAACCGCTCTCCCGCAGTTTTTCCGGAACCCGCACTTCCGGATCGGCTTTTCCAGTCAGAGATCGGCGCATATCTTCCAGTTCTCCATAGGGAGTCTGCTGCTCTTCCGGCAGCATCATCAAAAAAGCGCTCAAGGCAAGCCATACGGCATAGGATGCATTGGTGGCGCCCCCTGCGCTCAATTCCCGGAAGACGGGGGAATCTTTCCGGCGCGTCAGAAGATCGAGTTTTTCCTTCAGAATGTTCCGGTCTGGGGTGGGGGGAGACAGCAGTTGCGCATAACTGGAAAAGGCGATCAGCCCGATCAGGTCATCCGGATGGCGCATGGCAATGAAGGAACGGACACCGGACAGGGCGACATCTCCCAGCGTCATTCCCGATTCTGCTGCGGGACGGTTCATCGATCCGGAAAGATCCTGAACGATCATGATCCACCGGGATTCGAGTATGTCCCTTTCCCATACAACGGAATACTGAAAATTGGCGACAGACAGAATTCCGCACAGGAGAAACAGCCCGCCCATGATCTCAGTCGCGTACTGTTTCAGGAAAGAGGGGCGGAGAGAATCTCCCAAAATTGAAACGGCAGAGAAGTCACGCCGGATGCGGTATTGATGTTTCAGGTAAAAAGGAAGCGGAATCAGCAGAAGCAGAAAAAGCGCCAGCGGATATTCCCAGCCGCCATCCTCCATTATGGTTTACCCGGATCCGGTTTCGGTTCCACTGTTTCAATGATGGAAATCATCCGGTCGCGGTACTGGTCGATTTCCGGAACTGTCTTTTGTTCCAGCGCCGCTGCATGGTCTGCCGCCAGAAGCAGTTGCCGTATATCTTCCCGGCTGTTAGCCGGCAGCAGTCCCTGTACCGACTGAAAAAATACTGCTCCGGTTCCCCCTTCGGCCCGGCGGTTTATCTGTAACACTTCAACCAGCCATTCCCGGAACCTTCGATTCGCCAGAACCATGTGCCGCCAGTGGGGGCTGGCAGGCTCATTTTCCAGATAAGCCCGCAGTTCTTCGGCCAGAACCCGGGAACGGCTCTTCTGGACCTGTTTTTCTGCCTGCCGGTACTTCCTCCGGTACAGCAATGCAGACAAACAGGTGACGGCAACAGACAGCAGCAGAAATGAAAAAAGTGCGCGGACGAGAGACTGTTCCGCTTTTGCCTGAAGGGCATCGACATCACTACCCGGCATGGGAGGGGCGGGGGGAATTCTCAACGTCTTTTCCGTATCCTGTGCGGGAAGAATGGAAGCAGCCCTGAACACCACCGGCCCGGTTTCCACCGTTTTTACAGGCTGATCCGGACAGGAAAGACAGGTGTAGTGGATTTGTACCGGCGGAATCGTGAATTCGCCCGGCGCAAAGAAGCGGATATGTCCGGTGATGCAGACGGGGCTTTCTTCAACGGCATCGGCGGAACCGTTTTCATCCATACGCATTCGGAAGAGTTCTTTCTGAAGATCCGGCGGTCTCAGATCGATGGTCGCCAGCGTGCCGGGTTCCAGGCGGACCTGCTCTGAAAAATGGATCTGAAGCACAAATGGAATGTCATCACCGATGTTCCCGCCGTGGATACCAAGCGTCAGTTCCGCCTGGATAGAGGGCTTGATTTCCAACAGCACCGGTGTGGCGTATCGGGTGCGGATATCCTCGGCCAGAAAACTGACGGCTTCAAAATAGGAAATTTCCGTCAGACGGACACGCCACCGGTTTTCCCCTTCCATCTGCGTCACATGCGTCTGTTCCGTCAACTGCTGCAGGGCCGATTGGGAGACACCGGTTTTCCATTCCATTTCAAAGGTGTCCATGAAGGCGAAGGTTTTGTTGTCGATCCGGAGAGCGGGGTGGACATACCGGACCGCCGGGTCAGCGGCGAGCCTCCGGATGATTCCCTGCAGATGATCCTCCCCTGCCCTGTCTTCCAGCCGAAGAAAGCAGGCATCTTCAGCAAGATTGGGATCACAGAGGAACTCCTGTATCCCGTTTCTTTCCTTCATGATCTTTTGCGCGGATTCGGACGGAGAGGTTTTTGCATGGTTTTCCGATCTGAACCCGACTGTCAGCCATTCAGTACTGATCTCCGGGATGACTTTCTCCATATCCCGGTCGTAGAACCAGATGTTTTCCAGAGGGATCGATACAGGAACAGCAGCCGCATTTTCCGCTGCTGCGAGGGGTGTGAATCCCAGCATAATCAGCAGGTAAAGAAACAGGAATATTTTTGCCGGAAACTTCACCGGATATTCTGTTTCCCCATCATGGCATTGATCTTCTGCCGGAAATCCTCCTCCGGCGTCAAAGTGATCATATCGATTCCGGCGGCGGTGAACTGCTTCCGGATGTCTGTCCGCTGTTCTTCCATGATCCGGTTGTATTCCGCCCACCGGCTCAGGTCAAGAATGCGCGCCATTCCCGATTCCGGATCACGCAGGGACAGCAGGCCACGGGAACCGGTGGGAAGTTTCTTCTCGTGCGTCTCCAGCACCTGAATCGCCTTGATGTCATGGCGACTGTTCCCCTGATGAATGCTTCCAACCCCATAACCGCCGAGATGCAGAGGGTAAAGGAAATCGGAAAGGACAAATGTCAGACTTTCGGGCAGTTCATCCTGCAACCGGTGCAGGGCCGGATTCAGATCTGTCTGTCTGCAGGAAACCGGTTCCGCGCGGACAATAGTGGAAAGAATGTCTTCACAGTGTGGCAACCCCATGCGGGGCGGAATCCAGGTCCGTACATCATCGGCAAACAGGATCAAGCCGCAGGCGTTGTTGCCTGCCACCGCCGTACTGACGACGGCAGCGGCGATATTGGCCTGCAGCAGTTCTTTTCTGCCGAAGGCAACGGATGGACTGATGTCATAGAGAATCATCAGGTTTGTGAAGCTGTCCGCCAGATGCTCGCGGATGATCGTTTTTCCGGTCCGGGCGGTGGTATTCCAGTCGATGTGCCGGACCGGATCGCCCGGCTGCATCTCCCGGAGGGACCAGAATTCATACCCCGGCCCTCTGGCGGTGCTTTCCGAGTCTCCGGGCAAAGCGGCCGCCACCGGATGCCGCACCGGAAGGTCCAGCAATTCCGCTTTGGACAGGAGCCTGTGCATGGGGGGAGATGGTTTCAATAGGCGACGGTGGACTGCAGGAGTTCCGCCACAATCCGGTCTGCTGTAATGCCTTCGGCGAGCGCGCCGCTTTTCAGCAGAATCCGGTGACGGAGAACATGGGGCGCACAATCGTTGACATCTTCAAACCGGACATCCGTCCGCCCCTGAAAAAAGGCCCGGGATTTGCTGAGAGAAAGCAGGGATTCCACCGACCGCGGGGAAGCGCCCAGCCGGACGTAAGAGAGCAGATCACTTCTGAGGGGATTTTCCGGATAGGTTTCCGGGGGGCGTGTGGCGACACAAAGGTTGAGGATGTAATTCCGGACCGTGCCGGAGATCCGGACCGCGTCATGAATCCGGGTCTGCAACCGGAGGATTTCCGCCGGTGTCGTAATTTGTCGGACGGAGGCAAGCCGCTGTTCAAAATCCCCGTCTTTCCGGACGGCCAGTTCGGCCTCTTCGTTCCGGTTGAGATAACGGACGTCATACCGGACCATGAACCGGTCCACCTGCGCCTCGGCCAGGGGATAGGTTCCGGTCTGTTCAATGGGGTTCTGGGTTGCCAGAACAATAAACGGCGACGGAACCGCATGGCGTTCCCCGTCCACATCCACCCGGCGCTCCTGCATCGCTTCCAGCAGTGCCGACTGCACCTTGGGGGAAGCCCGGTTGATTTCGTCGGCCAGAAAGATGTTGCAGAAAACAGGCCCGGGGCGGAACGAAAACCGTCCGCTCTTCTGATGATAAATGGTCGTTCCGGTGATGTCGCCCGGCATCCGGTCCGGCGTGAACTGAAACCGCCGGAACGATCCGCCGATGACCCGTGCAAAGGTCTCCACCGCCAGGCTCTTCGCCAGTCCCGGAACCCCCTCCAGCAGAATATGCCCCCGGGAAAGCAGGGTCAGCAGCATCAGTTCAATCATTTCCCGCTGCCCGATCACCACCTTTCCGATCTCGGCCTGAATGGCGGCAATCATTTTGAAATCCTGTTCCAGGGGCTTATTCATTTCCGGCAGATGTGTACATCAGAACGAACCTTCGTACACCAGACCGGCCAGCAGGTTGGCGGTGAGGAGCATAAACTGGGAATCGGCACTCAGCAGTGCCGCGGGAAGGGTATGGACGCTGTCATTCCGGACAGCGGCGGCAACGGCAAATTCATCGCTCTTCCCGATCCGTTCCTTGAGGCCGCTTTCGGCCGGAACGACGATGACATCCGGATTCCACTGCAGAAGGGTTTCCGGTTCAATCCGCGAAACGGAGACCACCCCCTGTTCGGCAGCCACATTGACCGCGCCGATCATGTTGCAGACAGCATCGAAGCTGGTGGTTCTGCCGGTGACGTATCCTCCCCTGTTGTAGCAGAGGAGACGCGGCGGAATTTCCGGCGACGGCAGACGCTGTTGCAGTTCCGCCAGTTTCCCGTCCATTCGCTTGACGAGAGCCGCGGCATTTCCGCCCTCGCCGATGGCATTCCCGATGATGACGATCTGTTTCCGGATGGAGGCAAAAGAACCGAAATGTCCCAGATCCATGACGGGAATGCCGACTTCTTTCATGGTATTCCTGAATTCGGGGCTGGAGTAGTAGACAGTAAAAACAAGATCGGGACGCAGACGGATCAGTTCTTTTGTCCGGCGGGGGGTAAAGAGGGGATACTGGTTCCGGATTTCTTCGGCAATGACGGAATATTCCGGATTTGCGGTGACGTCTCTGAAGCCGATGATCCGCTTCCGGGGGCAGATGGCCCAGAGGATTTCGGCGACCCCTGTGGAATGGGGAAAAATCCGGACCGGTGTATCCGGAATTTCAACGATCCGGACCCCGTATTTGAAGGCGTTCCGGTCTGGATCATATACGCTCTGGTCATAAAACACCCGCCGGGGCCAGCTTCCCGTGGAGACCGTATTCCCCCGGACATGGCTCAACTCCGCCCGGAGGGTCTCCATGTCCAGCGGCGACCGTATGCCGGTTGTTTCGGAATCCGGTGCATCCGGCTCCGGTTCACAGAAAGCGGTATCGGGCAGCAGTAACGTCACCGGAAGAAAAAACAGGATCAACCAGCGGAAGAAAGGAACCGGCACGGTTACGCCCCATCCGGCGAAGTGCATTTCCGGATGGCGTCAATCAGGGCATCGACACCATCGGCTTTGCTGACAAAGGCATCGGCCCCGGCATTGATCATCTGTTTCCGGGCGGCATCTTCATCACGCATGGACAGCGCCACAATCTTACCCGATACGCCCTGCGACCGCATCGCCTGGGCAACCTGATGTCCCGGCTGATCCGGCAGACGAATATCCAGCAGAATCACATCATAGGAACCGGAGCGGCAGGCATCCAGTGCTTCCGCCCCGGAAGCGGCCTCTCCGGCGACCTCTAAATCCGGTATATCTTCCAGCGTCATCCGCAGACTTTCCCGCAGAATTTCATGATCATCCACGATCAGTACTCTTAATTTTTTCGCTTCCCTGTCCATTTCTTCTCCTGTCCGCACGGCGATTGATGATATGTTCCGGCACTGTTCATCGATCATGGAATTTTCAGATACAGGCGGGAAAAGAAAAACCGGATCTGTTTTCCCTTTCCCGCCCGTGTTACCGGAGATTTACTTCCGTCTGTTCAGCAGCATGCGTTCACCTTACATCGCCGTCATCTCTTTGACAATGGTAACGGTCTCTTTTGCCGCTTTCAGGGGATGGTACGCCGTGTCGGAAATACCGCTGACAACCCGGACAATATCATGATCCACCGCCTTTTCCTGCCATACATCAGCTTTGGGAGCCGCGATGTAGACGGAATAGTTGTGGTGGCCGCTTCCCGGCCGCTCACCGATGATGTGGAGAATCGCCTTGGGCTGCTGCGCATGAGAGGTGACATACAGCACGTTTCCGATCTCGTATCCGGCCCGGACCCGTCCGGACTGGACGACAATATTTTCTTTTCCGACGGTGAAACCGGCCCGGTTCAGTTCCTCCCGGACAGCACTGAGATAGGGATCGAGATGGCCCTTGTCCATGAGGGCGCCGGCGTTCAGACCGTCGGAGATGACGATCATCACGTCCGGATCTTTTCCACTCCAGGTATCCCGCAGTTTTTCCAGTGTCGCCACGGCGGATTCGCTCAGTTTTTCACCGGTCGGCGGATGGGCGACGTAATCCTCCCGGTCTTTGGACTGGGTGGAGATCACTACGGCGTCGGGAATGGTTGCAATGAATTCCGGCGTAAACTCGGTCCAGAGAGAAACCTTGGCATCATTGTACAGCGCCCATATCCGTTCCTTCAGTTCCGGATTCAGGTCCCAGGGCTTTTCCCCGTGCCCGCGGGCGATGGGAACACCACGGGACTCGATCCGCTGGATGGCCGCTTCGCCTTCCTTGTAAATCTCCTCTTTTGTCCGGTCGTCCCCCTTGGCCAGACGGTACTGGTAGTAGACCCAGATGGGATCACCGAAATGCTCGGTGTAGTTGCCGTTTTCATCGATGATGTTGATCCGCTTGAAAAAGTCCCACATGACATCATTGACCTTGTAGCCGAACTTTTCCCGGAGGCGGACATGATCCTGAAATCCGGTGGTGAGGTAGCTGAGCATGGGATCATTTTTGGTCGGCAGGGCCATGAGATAGGCCGGATTGGCCGGCATGATCTGATCCATGCACCAGTCGAGATCATCGAGACTGACGGGCATGTGAAGGGTGGAACAGACATCCAGGCCGAGGGTAAGGCCGTGGAGCTTGCCCATGACTATATCCTCCAGACAGCACCGGACCAGCTGTTCCCGTGTCCGGAACACCTCCGGGCCAATGAACCCGGCCACGTCATTGGTGTGGGACCAGGCGTTGCCGCCGGGAGCCACCTTGGCGATTTCCCGGGAAAGTGCGCGGGAGAACCCGTACTTCCGGGATTCGTGGACCACCATGTCAAACCCGTTCCCCGCGCCGTTGGTAAAATCCGCGCCCTGGCCGGTTTCATGGTAGAGGCCGTATTTTCCCTTGCGCATCCGGGCATAGTCCATCATCTTTTCGATGGTGATGTCGAAGGTCTTGTTGGCGGCATCACATCCGGCAAGGCTCTGGAACCATAAGGCGGTGGAATCGGGGTGTTTCAGTTCCACGGCATGCTGCTTGTCGATATGGGCCAGCACACACCAGGGAATCGCCTCCTGCAGACCGAAGGTGTCAATCACATCCTTGAGGGCCAGTTCAATTTTGGCGATATTGGCGATGGAATCGGACACGGGATTGTTGCCGAGAACCAGATCCCCGGTTGCGTAACTCCAGCCGTCAAAGACCTGCCAGACTATATCTTCGGGATTGTCGGTGGGAGAATTGGGCTGAATCCGCGCACCCATGTAGCCTTTGGCGCCCAGATTGCTCCCCGGCAGCGGGTTGAACACCTTTTTTCCGACCACGATCAGTTCGGGATTGCTCATCAGCTTGGTGACGCCGGCGATGACATCGCTGTTGAGGCCGTGCATGATTCCTTTGATTTCGGATTCGGAACGGGTCAGCAGAAAGTTCTTCAACTCGTTCATGGTCCAGTCCCTGACCTTGTCGTACTGGGCCTGGTCGGTTGTCTTCCAGATCAGCTTCTGGAGATTGTCCTCAAACAGCGGGGTTTCATGCAGATCCCGGATGGTGGTGTTGCCCAGGAGCATCCGGGCATTGACCCGGGTAAGGTCGTCATCGGCGGCAACACCGATGGACTCGTCTCCCTCCTTGAAGGGATTGGCCGCGCCGATCACCTTCCGGTAGAGTTCCATGTCCAGTGAACCCTTGACGCGCTTGACATAGGCAAAGACATCCTCGCCGGGTTCGATCGAGGCAATGGTGACGCCCCAGGCGGATGACGCCAGACAGAGGCAGCAAACGCCGAGAAGACAGGTATGGTACGTCCATTTTTTAACTGCTGTCAAAACTTCCTCCTTACGTGAAGTAATCAGTTGTTCAATTCCTTTTCTGATGTCGGATCACGGATGGATCCGATGAATACTGAAAGGAATTCCGTACCGGGTAAAGCAGCAGATGCAGTATAGCACTGTTCTTTCTTTTTCGCTATGTGGCATTTTCGCTGTGCGGAAAAAAACAGGCCACGGGAAACTCTCCGCCGCGTAGCGCCAGTTCCGGTCGCTGATCCCGGCAGCGGTTCTGCCAGCGGGGGCAGCGTGGTGCAAAAGGACATCCCGGCGGCGGATCGGACGGGTCCGGCGGCTCTCCGGTCCGCTCCGCCGCGGGAATCGATTTACGGCCGGGGACCGGGACACTGGAGAGAAGAAGGCGGGTGTAGGGATGACGGGGGCGCTGGAACAGTTCCTGTGACGGCGCCAGTTCCATGATCCGCCCCAGATACATGACCGCCACAGTGTCGCAGAGATGTTCCACCACCGCCAGATCGTGACTGATG
>JBEPXL010000034.1:0-13758 GCA_041641935.1 Desulfobacteraceae bacterium
GAAAATGGAAGAGGGATTCGCTGTGCCGACGTTCAACAAAACCATATGGGAACTGGCCGAAGAAACAATTGCCCTGGAGTCGGAACCTGAAGATGCTGGCTGAGACATTTGAAGAGCGACTGCAATGGATTGACCCGAATCACTATGAGCGAAGCAGTCAGTTTGTTACTGTCAGAGAGACCGCTAAAGAAGGAGAAGCGGAAATTGTCTTCCGTGTGGCAAATGACACACTGAGAATCAATCTCAGCGAAGACAACAGACTCAACTATCTGAAACAAAAAAAGGTAGCGGATGCCGTGATTTTTGAATTCATCTCTGAACATGCTGTAAGGATTCACATCATTGAATGCAAATCGACGGTAAAACGTAACGAATGGGAACACATTAAAGAACAGTTCACCGGTGCTGTCATCAATGCCGTTGCCATGCTGGGCGTACTGGGATTTCAGGAGCAGGATATACAGGAAACTCTCTTTTATACCGCCTATCGAAAAGAAAAGCTGAGTATTGACAACAATCCCAATCCTGGTCAATTGAAGCATCCTGTGGGAAAATCTTCAAGACCGTCTGCATACGAGGCGACCCATGAGTGGATGAATGGCCGCATCTCGATTCTGTCTCTTGCGCACGCCCGGCATTACAAAATTCCATTAGACGAAAAAGGAAAGCCTGTTCAACCTGTTGCAATTTAAAACCTATCTTTATTCCGATGAAAGAAAAAGGAGATCATAATGAAACTTTCAAAACTAATAATCACCCTGCTGCTCTGTGCCGTTCTCACCCTCGGCACACTCTCCGCGGCATCCGCCGGCATCTACTGGGAATCGACCATGAAAACCGAAGGAATGCCCCAGGGGATGCCCGCCAACGTGCCCCAGGAGATGAAAGACCAGTTCAACAAGACCCAGACCATCAAAAACTATATCTCCGAAGAGGGACTCCGTTCGGAAACCGATGAAGGCGTGATGATCATCGATTTCGACAAAAAGATGCTGTACCAGATCAACCCGGAAGTCAAATCGTATATCAAACGGAATCTGAAGGAACTGTCGGGCGACAAGGAATCCCAGAAAATGATGGAGCAGATGGCCGGCAGCATGAAAGTCACCCCCACGGACGAAACAAAGACAGTCGCCGGTTATCCGTCCCGGAAGTATAATGTCAAAATGATGATGGGTGAAGGCGTCTACTGGGTCACAAAGGACGTGAAGGAATATGAAACACTCCAGAAACTGAGTGAAAAGATGAACCGCGCCATGGGAGACAATCCCCTCTTCCGGCGGCTCAACATGGCGGTCATGATGAAAGAAGTCGAAGGGTTTCCGGTGCAGACGGAGATGGACATGATGGGCATCACCACAGTGACGACCCTGAAGCATATCGAGGAAAAGGAACTGGATAAAAAGCTGTTCAAAGTCCCGGCCGGATACAAGGAAATGGACATGAGGCAGATGGGCGGCATGATGAATCAGTAACGTCCGCCCTGGTAAAACGGATAACAAAGAAGGAGAAAGAAACGCCATATGAAGCAGTTCAGACAGACTGGCAGGTTTTTACTACTTGCAATCACCCTGTGCCTGATGGTCGTACCGGTTGCAGTTGCCGACATCTACTGGGAGGCGGTACAGGTGGTGGACGGTCCCGGACGCAAGCCCCGGAAAAAGATCATCCGCAGCTATTACACCCCCACCAGTTCCCGTATGGATATTGGCGAAAATGTGATGATCGCCGATTTCCGGACCATGACCGGGTATGTCCTCAATACGGAGGACAAGATGTATCTGGAAATGAACATGAACAACGTCGGAAAAATTCCGGAGGGGCTGAAAGAGGATATTCAGGCGGTTCCCACCGGCGAAACGAAACGGATTGCCGGATACAACTGCCGCCGGTACAAGGTCACCTTCATGAACCGGACCTATGACCAGTGGCTGTCCAAGGAAGTGAAAGGCTACCGGCAGCTGAAAGAGATCAACGACAGGCTCAACACCCTGGTGCACCAGAATCCGCTGTTCCAGATGGGCATCGTCGGCCGGATGCACAAACTCGACGGCTTTCCGGTGCAGACGGTCATCAAGATGGGCGGCGGCCTGACCAAAGTCGTGACCCTGCGAAAGGTCGAGGAAAAACCGATCAATCCGGCAGTATTCCGGGTTCCGGAAGGGTACAAGCCTCCCTATTGAATGATGACGCGTCTCACCCTGTCCCCTCTCCGTGACGGAGAGGGGAAAACCATCAGCCTGTTTTGACCAATGAGAGAAGATAAAGAACTCAGGGAGTATCGGGACCTTCTGCCCCAGCCGACCCATTTTGAAGAGGGGTTCGACTGGAAAACGGTTGTCGGGGCCATCTTCATCGGTTTTCTGATGATGCCCGGCAGCATGTATCTTCAGCTGGTGATCGGAACCGGTATCGGCCCGGCCGCCCGCTGGGTGACGATTATCCTCTTTGCCGAGATCGCCAAACGGTCCTACACCGAGCTGAAGCAGCAGGAGATTTTTCTTCTCTACTACATGGCCGGGGCCGCGCTGGCCTCTCCGTTTCAGGGGCTTCTGTGGAATCAGTATCTGGTCCAGTCCGACGCGGCCCGGATGCTGGGGCTGACCGAGTTCATTCCGAACTGGGTTGCACCGGCCCCGGAATCGATGTCGCTGGTGGAGCGAACCTTCTTTCACCGGGACTGGATGATTCCCATTCTCCTGCTGGTCGGCTCCCAGATCATCCAGCGGATCGACCACTTCGGGCTCGGGTATGCCCTTTACCGGATTACCTCTGATGTGGAAAAACTCCCCTTCCCCATGGCCCCGGTGGGTGCGCTGGGCACCATGGCCCTGGCCGAATCGACCGAGGACAAGCAGAAAAGCTGGAAATGGCGGGTCTTCTCCATCGGCGGCGTGGTCGGTCTTCTCTTCGGCGGCGTGTATGTCCTGCTGCCGTCACTGTCCGGGCTTCTCTTCATGGAACCGATCCGGATCATTCCCATCCCCTGGATTGAACTGACCGGCTATACCGAAGAGATTCTCCCGGCGGTCGCCACCGGGCTTCAACTGGATCTGGGGCTGGTCTTTGTCGGCATGGTCCTCCCCTTCTGGGCGGTCATGGGGGGCTTTGTGGGCCTGCTGATTACCGTCATCGCCAATCCTGTTCTCTACCGCAACGGCATCCTCAACCGCTGGCATCCGGGCATGGAGACGGTGGATACGGTCTTTGCCAACAACTTCGACTTTTACATGAGCTTCAGCATCGGCCTCGGGATCGCTATCGCTCTGATAGGCGTCTGGCATGTGATCCTTTCCTTCCGGAAGGCCGAACGGCAGCGGGGGAGTTTCAAGGCGCTGTTCAACCCGCCGCCGGGACGGGGCGATTTCAACTTCTGGATTGCCATTGCCATCTACGTCTTTTCCACCCTTGCCTATGTTCTCTTCTGTATCATGCTGGTTCCCAATTTTCCCTGGATTTTCTTCCTCGGCTACGGGTTTATCTATACCCCGCTGGTTTCCTACATCACCGCCCGGATGGAAGGAATCGCGGGGCAGTTCATCACCCTTCCCCTGGTGCGGGAGGCGAGTTTCATCGCGGGCGCCAAGTTTTTCGGCTATCAGGGCATCGAAATCTGGTATGCGCCCATCCCCATCCACAACTACGGCGAGGCGACGGTCCATTTCCGGGAGATTGAACTGACCGGAACCAGTATCCGGGGCGTCATCAAGGCGGAAATCGTCGTTTTTCCGGTGGTGATTGTGGCCAGTCTGTTCTTTTCCCAGTTTATCTGGCGTCTGGCGCCGATCCCGTCCAGCGCCTATCCCTACGCGCAGGAACTCTGGCATCTGCAGGCCCTCAACACCCTGCTGATGCAGACCTCGACCTTGGAAGGAAATTCCATGTTCTTTCAGGCGCTCCGGGCGGTATACATTCTGGCGGGTACAGCCTTCGGCCTGGTAATCTATATTGTACTCGCCTTTCTGGGGCTGCCGATCATGCTCATCTACGGTGTGGTCCGGGGGCTGGGACAGACCACACCCCACGGGGTCATCCTGGAGGTGGTGGGCGCGCTGCTGAGCCGTTTCTTTTTCATGAAACGATACGGCGGCATGTGGCGCCAGTATGCGCCGGTTCTGCTGGCCGGTTTCTCATGCGGCATGGGGCTCACCGGCATGTTCGCGATGGGCTTCACCCTGATTCTCAAATCTCTGGGACGGCTGCCGTACTGACGTTAAGGTTTAACAGATGTAAACCTTAACGGTTGATCATCCTGTCCATCCGCTCCGGATGACATACCGGCGTGATATGCTGTTTTCCGCTTTTCCTCCCCTTTATTCCGTCTGCCACCGCTCCGCTGCCGTCTGACGACGGAACGCTGTTTGCCTGCATTTTCCGGCGGTTCCCACTGCCATGCCCCGGAATCCATTCCGTTCCTGTGTACCGGAGAAATATTTTTCGGCACTTTCTGCACATATCTTGCACCGGCTATCTTACCAACTTTTTACCGATGCTGCAGAAAAAGGAAGGATATGATCACCAGAAAACCCCTGTTTTACTGGATATTAAACCGTAACAGGCTGTTTCAGCTGCTGCTGTTCCTGATCATCATGGCAGGCGTTCTGTTCCGTGTGGTTCCCCTGGAAATGCAGAAACGGATCGTCAACACCGCCATTGAACTGAAACAGACGGACCTGCTCTTTCTCTACTGCGGCGTCTACATCGGCGCGGTGATTCTATCCGGTCTGCTCAAGTATGCGGCCAATGTGCTGCAGAAATACCTGGGCCAGAAAATCCTGAAAGAAATCCGGACGGATCTCTATACGCACATTCTGCGGCTGCCGCTGGGCTTCTTCCGCAGAACTGCGCCCGGAACCGTCATCACCGCCATGACATCGGAACTGAACGCCGTCGGCCACTTTATCGGGGGGGCACTGGCGGTTCCCCTGACCAGCGCCCTCACCCTGATCACCTTCGCGGGCTACATGATTTATCTCAACCCGACCCTGGGGCTGATCAGCGTCGCGCTCTACCCGTTCGAACTGATTCTGATTCCCATGCTCCAGAACCGGTACAACCGGCTCAATGCACGGCGCATCGGGGAAATCCGGTCCATGAGCAACATCATCAGCGAGGCCATCTCCGGCATTCACGAAATCCAGGGCAATGCCGCCTATCGGCTGGAACTGCGGAAGATCAGCCGGTTTATCCGGGAAATCTTCTTCCTGATGAACCGGCTCTACCGGTACAAATACGGCATCAAGTTCGTCAACAACCTCTTCCAGAACTTCGGCCCCTTTCTTCTCTTTCTGGTGGGAGGCTACCTTGCCATTCACGGGCAGTTTTCCCTGGGGGCGCTGGTGGCCTTTCTTTCCGCCTATGAAAAGGTGTATGATCCCTGGAAGGAACTGATCGAGTATTATCAGGAATATCAGGACGCACGTATCCGGTATCAGCGGGTCATGTCCTGTTTCGATCTGGAACCGGAATTCGAGATCATGCCGGAGGGCCGTCCGCCCCTGCGGCTGGACGGTCGCATCGCTGTGGAGCATCTCAGCTATACGGTGGAAGGGCAGATCCATCTCCTGAACGATATTTCCCTTTCGCTGTCTCCGGGAGAGCAGATGGCGCTGGTCGGTTTTTCGGGCAGCGGCAAGAGTACCCTGGCCATGCTGCTGGGGCAGCAGTACCGGTATCAGCGGGGTAACATCCGGATCGATGATCAGGAACTGAAACTGCTGACCAGGCAGGATGTGAGCCAGAGCATCGGATTTGTGGCCCAGCATCCCTTCATCTTCAACGGTACGATCCGGGACAATCTTCTGTACGGCTGCCATTCCCTCCGGCTGTATGAGGAGGATGCGCCATCCTGTGATTTTCCCGATCCGGCGCCGCTGCTGGATATGGTGCGGCAGGTGGGACTGGGGGATGATGTCATCCGCTTCGGACTCAACCGGATGATTCCGCCGGAGCAGCACCGGAAGCTGGTCGAAAAGGTATTCGACATGCGGCTGACGGTACACCGGAAGCTGGCCCGGTCCCATCCGGAGCTGGTGGAGTTTTATGATGTGGACCGGTACATGCGCCAGATCAGCGTGTACAAGAACCTTCTTTTTGGTGATATCCGTGATCCGGCCTGGCAGCTGGCGGCGCTGCCGGAAAACCGGCAGTTCATCCGGCTGATCCGGGAGTTGGACCTCCATGAACCGCTTCTGGCGCTGGGAAGCCGTCTGGCAAGGGAGACGGTCCATCTGCTGCAGGATCTGCAGGATGATGACTTCTTTTTTGAGGGAAGTCCTCTTCAGCCGGAGGAATTTGACATCTACCGGGAGATCGTCCACCGCATCGATACCGGCACGGATCTGTCGGACCGGACCCTGGCGCGCAGACTGCTTGTTCTGGCGCTCCGGTATGTTCCCGCGCGGCATAAAATGGCGGGAATGCCGGCGGAACTGCAGAAGGGGATTCTGGAGTTCCGCCGGCGGTTTCTTTCGGGCATTGCGCGGGTCGATCTTGCGTTCTGCAGGCAGTTCAGTGAAAAGTTCAGAGAGGGGATCGATCCCGGTCTTCCCCTTCCCGCGGAACCGGACAATCCGGATTTTTCGCTCTACTGTCCGATGGATTATCTCTGTTCCCGGACCCTGCTGGAAAATATCGTTTTCGGTACTCCCTGCACCGAAGAGATGGTGGATATGGATGAACTGCGGGGGATTGTTGTGGAACATCTGGAGGGAAAAGGGCTTCTGGACGAGGTAATGGAAGCGGGCCTCGACTTTGAGGTCGGCAGCAAAGGCGACCGGCTGTCGGGCGGGCAGCGTCAGAAGATCGCCATTGCGCGGGCGCTGCTCAAGGAGACACCGGTTCTGATTCTTGACGAGGCGACGGCGAGTCTGGATAATGCGTCACAGAACCGGATTCAGCAGTATATCGGCACAAAACTCCGGGGAAAGCGGACGGTGATCGCGGTGGTGCACCGGCTGGACATGGTCCCGGGGTATGATAAGATTGTGGTAATGAAAAACGGTCGTATTGCCGAGGCCGGGGTCTATGATGAACTGATGGAGAAAAGAGGCGTGTTTTATGAGCTTGTTCGGGGGAACGGGTAACAGCAAGGAAAACCAATAGAATCAGGAGATAACAATGCCATCATCTGTCCAATTCAATATTCCGCAGGAACTGGCGGAAAAGCTGAATCATCGGGAATTTCAGATTCCGCAGATTATAGAGCTGGGATTACGGGAATTAAATGCTGCTGCCCAGACAGGCTATAAAGGCTGTGCAGATGTTCTGGAGTTTCTGGCCGGGCTGCCTGAACCGGATGAAATCATCGCACTGCGCCCCTCTGATCATCTGCAGGACCGGATAAGCCGGTTACTCGAAAAGAATCGCACCGAAGGACTGACAGAAGCGGAAGAGCAGGAATGGGAACACTATCAGTATTTGGAGCATCTGGTACGTATTGCCAAAGCCAAAGCCCTGTTGAAACTCAAGAATCGTGGGGAATAAATGGGAAGTTATATTTCCGCTGATTTGAAACGAGCTGTTTATGAACGGGCGAATGGCTGCTGTGAATCAATGCAGTTGCTAACACTCGATGTTCAAGTTTTTTGTTCTTTACTATATAAAATAAATATTTTCAAATAGTTATGAAATGAGAGCATATGTACCGCTTCCAATCTGTAACAATATAACTTGCTGAATTTATTAATTGCCAAATAATAATCCGGTTTGGAAATTGCCAATAAATCCAGGCCACAGAAAAAAACTTGAACATCGAGTAACAGGTTCGGATTGAACTGATGGAATGACGAGGCGTGTTTTATGAGTTCTTTGGAGAAAAATGGTAGGCAACAGCAGGGTATGGCGGACCCGCCAGAACGCTCCGAGCTGTCGGAAAACCTGGAAGTCCTGCGCCAGTTGCCGATATTTAAAAACATTCCGTTTGAAATCATCAAACTCTATGCCTATACTGCACAGAGAAGACGCTACCGGGAAGGTGATTATATTTTCCGGCAGGGAGAACCGGCCTCGCGTGCCCATGTGATCCTGTCCGGAGAAGTCCGGCTGTCCGGCGGACGGAATGATCAGCCGTTTGAGCTGCAGGTGCTGAAGCGGATGGGATTTTTCGGCTATATGTCCCTGCTGGCCGACTTTGAATGGCCCTTGAGCAGCATGGCAGCTACCGATACGGAGCTTCTGATTCTGAACCGGGAGAGCTTCCGGAAGATTATGACGCGGTATCCGGAACAGTGCATCCTGATTGTGGAGAAACTGGTGCAGATGCGGATACAGCGGATGCATGAGCATATGGGGATGCTGATGGACAGGATTGCTGCTATTGGATCATGATGATAATTGATCCCCTCTGAGACGGCGGCAGAATGCGAAAAATCAAAACGGAGACACAACATGAAAAACATACTGCTTTCCACCCTCGCTCTCTTCATCGGCCTGCAGGGCATCGCCCTCGCCGATGCGCCCCATGAACTGGGCGGATTTGTCCTCGGAGACCCCGTATCCAAATATGAAGACCGGCTGCGGATGAATTCCGTCATGCCGATCCGCCATCTGGAGAGCCTGAAAGAAATCGAAACAAGGGAACTGGAAGGATACAAAAGCGGGCTGATCTACTACGGAACCTGCACCAATGCCAACAGAATCGTCCGGATCAAGCTGAAATACGAAAATCCCTCCAAAAAATTCTACTACAAACTGCTGGACCGGTTCAAAGCCCGGTTCGGGGAACCGGACGAATGGCGGGGCGATCCCTTTCATATCCGTCTGGCCTGGAAGTGGTACTTCATAGATGATGCCGGAAACCAGATCGGCCTGATACTCCAGCACAATACCCAGATCGAGGACGAGAAAAAAGGCAACTCCGTCAAACTGACCCATTCGAACCTGCTGGATCAGGAGTATGCCTGCTTTGAACAGGCCGGCATTCAGGCGGAAAAAGACCGGAAGAAAAAGAAGAAGGAAGAGCCCGACTGGGACAACCTGATGCCCCACTGATGCCCCACTGATGCCCAGGGGAGCGGCAGGCGTTCTCCGCTGCAAGAACCTCTTTTGCCCACAGGTAACTGGCTTTGGTAAACGACCGGAACTGGAAAAAAATCGGATGGAACGGGGTGCGGCTTCATGTCCCCGGAGAATGGGAACCGACCCGGATCGGCAGGCGGTATCTGATGTTCGAGGATGAAACCGGCCCGATGCTGGAACTCAAGTGGGGACCGGTCAAGGGAAAATTTTCCCATGACAAGCATCTGAACCGCCTGTCGGGTATTTCCGCCAGACGACTGGTTCAGTCCGTAAAACAGAAAGCGATGCCCGATGCATGGAAAGCAGCACTGGAACAGGGCACGGACCCGGATCATGAGGCGATTGCCTTTTCCTGGAAAGGCAGAACCGTTACAGGAACCGGTGTGATTCTCTATTCCCCCCGATCCCGCAATGCGACAATGATTCAGCGGTACCGGAACGTCCGCCAGAAGATTGACCCGGTGTTTCTGCGGATTCTGGACAGCTTTGCCGACCATTCCGCCGACGGGAATCTCTTCTGGGCCATGTACGACATCCGGGCCTGGGTACCGGAGACCTTTGCCCTGACCCGCCACCGCTTTTCACCGGGACTCTACGCGCTGATGTTTTCGGATAAAAAACGTTCCTTTACCCTCTATCGCTGGGGACCGGCCTCGGTTCTCCTCGGGGAGGAAAACATGGCGACCTTTGCGGAGCAGCATCTGAATTTACCGGGACAGGCATTTCATCCTGTCCGGGTCAACGATTCAACGGGCCTGGAATGGCAGCAGTCCCGCCGCCGGTGGTTCGGTATCGGAAAGGAATCGGTGATCACCCTCGGCCGCATATGGCATGCGGAACAGACAAACCGGCTCCTGGGCGTCCAGATCGAAGGAAAACGCAAGAGCGACCTTGCCACGCTGATGGAATACCTCTGTGACCACTACGAAACCCGGTAGCCCAGCCGGTATCCTCTCCACCCTGCCTACTTCTTCTCCGGAATCACCACAGGAATCTGCACCGTAAACGTACTCCCCTGCCCTTCTGCCGATTCGAGCCGGAGGTCTCCGCCCAGATTGCGGATGATGTTGTAGCTGGTCCAGAGTCCCATGCCCATGCCCTCACCGGTCTCCTTGGTGCTGTAGAAGGGATCAAAAATTCTTCCCCGCTGATGGGGCGGAATTCCCGGCCCGGTATCCATGACCCGGACATCGATGTGATTGTTCTCCATCCGGGAAATGACATCGATCCGCCCGTCTTTGCGCACCGCATCCACGGCGTTGGACAGCAGACCGAAAAAGACCTGCTGGAGATGGGACTTGCTCCCCGCAATGATCGGAAGATTGTCCGCCAGTTCCGTCCGGACTGCGATATTCCGCATGCCGGCATAGCGACGTATCTGATCCGCTGTCTGGTCCAGGAGCCGGTTCACATCCACATTCTCTGTCACCGGTTCCATCTTGCGGGCATAGGTGAGCATATTCTGAATGACCTCACGGATCCGGTGGATCTGCGCCTCGATCTTTTCGATGCAGGTCTGGTATTCCGTCAGTTCCTCGCTCTCCCGGAACGGTTCATCCTCCAGGAGTTCGCCCATCAGTCCGGTCCGCTCGGAAATCACCGCCAGGGGATTGTTGATCTCATGGGCAATGCCGACGGAGAGCTTGCCCAGGGCGGCCAGTTTGTCGGAATGGGTCAGCCGGGCTTTGGCCTCATTGCCGGCGGCTTCCCGCTGCGCCAGCTGCCGGACGATCTGACGCGCCACAAACAGGGAGAACGCCAGAATCAGTACCACTGCCAGGCCGATGGCGGCAAACTGCATCCGATGCCCCGTAGCCAGTCTGCTCATCTCTTCACTCCGGTCCTGACGCAATACCAGAAGCCAGTCCGGCTGGTTCAGCCAGACGCCGGCATAGAGCCGGCCGCCCGAATGCTCGATCACCGTGATGGTATTGCCGAAGCGGCGGACAAATTCAATCACATCCACCGGCAGGACATCGTCTGATCCGGAAAAGCGGGGAAGGGTCTGGAATTCACCGGACCGGTTCAGGATAAAGGCATCCCCGGTTTCGCCCATCTGGGCCGGATGAATGACCCGGTTGAAACTGTCGGAATCGATGGTGGCCCGGAGAATCCAGGTCCGGGGACCTTCCTGGCGGCGGACCGCGATCACGAAGTGCGGGCGCTGCCGGTAGCCCCTGAACACATCACTGATGTGAACCCCTTTGCTCATGACCTCGGCAAACCAGGGCTGATGGGTGTAGGTAAGCCCCGTCAGAGGGAAGGGGCCGATGTAGGCCTGCTGAATCCCGTCCCCGTCGATGACCCCCAGATCGGCGAATCCCCCCGAACGGATGTTCAGAACCTCCAGGGTCCGTGCCAGGACAGATTCATCGGTCAGCTGGCGGAAGGTATGCATATCGGCGACTGCCCCCAGAATGGACCGGTGCTCGTTCAAAAACAGGTTGACGGTCTTCCGCTGCATTTCGGTGCGGTACTTGATCTGTTCGCTGATCTTCTCCTGATAGCTCCATTCATACTGATAATAGAGCGCACCGCCGAAGATAACCAGGGGAACCAGTCCGACCAGAAGAAGGGCGGTGATGATTTTCTGCTGAAGCCCCTCATACAGGGATGTCACTGAACGCATTCAACCGTTTCTCCGGTGAGAAGCGAGGAAATATCCTTCTCGATCTTTTCCCGGTAATAGGCGACCCGGGAAGGATTGGTCATGATCATGTCGAGCTGACGGGTATGAAGGCTCAGGTAGCCGAGAATTCTCAGCCGGTCTTTCATGTAGCCTTCGTCATATCCTTCGATCCGTGCTGTCAGATGGTCGTCCCGGACCCGGACCCGGAATTCCCTGTTTTCCAGAATATCGCGGATAAAGGCCACCCGTTTCAGGCGGCGTCCATGATCGGCCGCGCCGCCCTTGAACTGAAAGCTGATGTAGTTTTCGGAACACCGTTCACTCACCAGTGCTTCCAGTGTGGAAAAATGGTATCCGAGGCGGGAACTCAGGTTACAGTAGTGGCGCGAAATCATGAAATAGTTCCGCTGGGCATACGAGGACTTTACGCCGGGGGTCAGCGCCGTGTTGGCGGTGGAATGAAACATCACCGACATGAGCCCGGCCCCGTCCATGGGGGGCGGTCCTTCCCAGGGAATGGCGACGAAGCCGTCCCAGAAGGCAATCATGGGAACCGAGGCAATGTCCTCCAGACGGACATATTTGCCGGTCAGCTCTTCCTTGAACCCGTCGTCCAGGTTCAGCACCCACCACTGCATGGGAACCCGGTAATGGAGCTGCTTGCTGGAGCGTTCGGGAAAATCGTGGTCCTGGCCGAAGCTGAACATGTCATGGACCGACTGTTCATGGATGAAACGGGTAATGTCATGGTAGGTCCGGCAGTTCTCCGGCCGGAAGTCCCGGCTCTCGGGGTCAAGCAGGTGAAGGGGAATGATCCACTCGCTCACCCGCTGCAGTGTGTCATAGACCGGACTCCCGGCCATCAGGTTCGGCTTTTCGCCGACCGTCCGGAGCAGGGCTTCATGGCATCCGCTGTAGACGGAAAGGCCATCCGCATCCACTGTTATGGTATCGCCGGTGGTCAGTTCATTCACCGCATCAGACAGGCCGAACAGGGCCGGGATTCCGAATTCACGGGCCACGCTGGCGAGGTGTCCGGCCACACCGCCCTGTTCGGTCACCACCGCAGCGGCCCGGTTCAGCAGGGATGCCCAAGAGGGCAGCGCCTGACGGACCACCAGAACACCGCCCCCGGGAAAACGGAGGGTATCGGCCCCCTGTGTGGCCACAAAGACCTTTCCGCAGGCAGCACCGGGACTGGCGGTGATGCCCCCCCGCAGCAGCAGCGTATCGGTCTCCTCCGCATCATCCCTGTCCGGTGTTCCGGTCTCCGATGAAGACGCCGCCCTTTTTGCCACAGCCTTCTGCTGCAGGGGGCGGCACTGGAACAGATAGATGTGGCCGTCATGACCGATGGCCCACTCGATGTCCTGCGGAGAGCCGTAATATTCTTCCAGCCGCAGGGCAATCTCCGCCAGGGCCTGCTGCTGTTCCCGGTTCAGACAGGACTTATCCCGTTCCGGTCCGGTCAGATCAAGACGGCATACACCGTCATCGGGATAGCAGACGAATTTTTTGTCCTTGGACCGGACCTCTTCCCGCAGCAGGGTTCCGGGGGATGTACGGGACATGACAAAAAGATCACAGGCGGCGGTTCCGTCCACCACCGATTTGGGAAGCCCCCAGGCGGCATTGATGTAGATGGCGTCATCGGTGACATCCACCGGATTCCGGGAATAGGTCACCCCGCCGGCAACAGCGTCCACCATGCCGATACATCCCACGGCCATGGCGATATCCTCGTCCCGGAATCCCCGGTTGAGCCGGTAGGTAATGGCCTGCAGGCTGTATTTGCCCGCAACGACTTCCTTGTAGGTATCCAGGACATTGTCAAAGCTGACATTGAGGACCGACCGGTACTGTCCTGCAAAGGAACTCCCGGCGGCGTCTTCCCCCAGTGCGCTGCTCCGGAGAGCGACGGTGGTCACGCCGGACATTTCGGTCCGGAGGGTTTCACATGCGGAGTCGATGGCTTCGGCGATATCCGGGGGAAGTTCGGCACGGATGATCCGCTGCTGAATATCCGCGCTCAGGGTATAGAGTTGTTCAATATTTTCGGTATCCGCTGTCTGAAACAGCCGGTTGATTTCCGTCCGCAGACCGGATTCTTC
>JBEPXL010000035.1:0-13738 GCA_041641935.1 Desulfobacteraceae bacterium
TACGCCCGGGGACTGGACCGGGAGATGATCCTCCGCCTCCACCGCCAGGTCACCGGCAATTTTCTGCCGGATATGACCTTTCTGCTGGATCTGCCGGTGGAAACCGGGCTGGAGCGTGCCTGGCAGGCGGTGGAATCCGGCGGCCGGAGCCGTGCGGAAACCCGTTTTGAGGAAGAGGATCTGGCGTTCCACCGGCGGGTACGCCGGGGATACCTGGAAATTGCACGACAGGCCCCGGACCGGTTCCGGGTGATCGATGCCGCCCGGGATGAAATCGCGGTCCGGGAGGCCGTCTGCCGGACACTGAACGAAGTAATGCACGGTACAGTACAATGACACATTATTCTCTGCTCGACGCCATCGGCAATACACCGCTGGTGGAGATCCGGCGGCTCAACCCCAATCCCCGGGTCCGGATTCTCGCCAAACTGGAGTACATGAATCCCGGCGGTTCCATCAAGGACCGGGCCGCTTATTACATGATCAGGGCCGGGGAGGAATCCGGTACGCTGACACCGGAAAAAACCGTGATCGAGGCCACCAGCGGCAACACCGGCATCGGTCTGGCACTGGTCTGCGCCGTGAAAGGGTATCGCCTGCTGCTGGCCATGTCGGAATCCGCCAGCATCGAGCGGCGGCAGATTCTCCAGGCCCGGGGGGCGGAAATCCTGCTCACCGCCGGACATCTGGGTACCGACGGCGCCATCGAGGAGGTCTACCGGCTGGCACGGGAAAACCCGGATGCCTATTTCATGGCCGACCAGTACAATGCCGAAGCCAACTGGAAGGCCCATTACTACGGCACCGGTCCGGAACTCTGGGAACAGACCGAAGGCCGGATCACGACCCTTGTGGCGACCATGGGAACCACCGGAACCCTGATGGGCCTCTCCCGGCGGCTCAAGGAATACAACCCGGCGATCCGCATCGTCGGCGTCGAGCCTTACCTGGGCCACAAGCTCCAGGGCCTCAAGAACATGAAGGAAGCCTATGAACCGGGGCTGTTTGAAAAGGACCGGCTCGACCGGAAGGTCAATATCGACGACGAAGACGGGTTTGAAATGACCCGCCGTCTCGCCCGGGAGGAAGGACTCCTGGTGGGCATGAGCAGCGGCGCGGCCATGGCCATCGCAGCCCGCGAGGCCGAATCCATGACCGAAGGGACCATCGTGGTCATCTTTCCGGACGGCGGCGAACGGTATCTGAGTACACCGCTCTTTACCGTACGCAAGAGAATTTTTCTCAACATCTTCAACTCCGTCAGCCGGTCCAGGGAACCCTTCGAGCCGCTGGTGCCGGGCAAGGTTGGGGTCTATTCCTGCGGCCCCACCGTCCATGACCGGCTCTACCCGTTTCACTGGCGGCGCTTCGTCTTCTCCGATCTTCTCTGCCGGTATCTCGAATACCGGGACTACGATGTCACCCATGTCATGAACATCACCGATCTGGATGACAAGACCATCAACGGCTCGGAAAAGGCCGGGATGGAACTGTCCGAATTCACCCGGCAGTATATCGAGGCTTTTGAGAAAGATCTGAAGACCCTTGGCATCAAACCGGCCGACCGGTATCCACGGGCCAGCGAACATGTGGATGACATGGTCCGGCTGGCGGAACGGCTGGCCAGAAAAGGCTATGCCTATGAAAAGCTCCGGTCACTCTATTTTGACATTTCCAAATACGGGGAATACGGCCGCTTTTCCGGCATCGATCTGGACAAGATCCGCCTCGGGGCGACGGTGGATCTGGACGAATACGAGAAGGAAAACCCGAAGGATTTTACCCTGTTCAAGCGGTGCCGCCTGTCCGAACTGAAGCGGGGCCTCTATACCCCCACCGACTGGGGCAATGTCCGGCCTTCATGGCATATTCAGTGTGTGGCCATGTCCATGAAATACCTGGGCGAGAGCTTCGACATTCACACCAGCGGCCGGGAACTGATCTTTCCCCACCATGAAAACGAGGTGGCCATCGCCGGCGCCCTGACCGGAAAACCCCTGGCCCGGTACTGGGTTCACTGCGAGGGAGTTCAGGTCAAAGAGAGTCCGGCGCAGGAAAACGGCGGACAGATGACCCTGGATGATCTCATGGCCCGGGGGTATACAGGCCGGGAAATCCGGTACTGGCTTCTGTCCACCCATTACCGCAGACCGGCACGGCTTTCCCCCGAACGGCTGGATGCGGCACGGGAATCCCTCCGGCGGATCGACGCCTGCATCCATACCCTGATGCATCCGACCGGCGATCTGCCGTACCCCGAACTGGACCAGCTGCTGTACGACATCCGGCAGGGATTTATCACCGCGATGGATGACGATCTCAACATTTCCCTGGCCCTGGCCTCCCTGTTCCGAAACATCAAGGCCGTCAATAAACTGGCCATGGCCGGACAGCTCACCCCCGACAGTGCCCAGAAGATACTGGACGCCTTCCGGAATATCGATACCGTACTCCACATTTTCAACTTTGAAACAGCGGTGGATGATCCGGATATTCAGCAGCTCCTGGCCGAACGGGAAGCGGCCCGGCGCCAGAAAGACTGGACTCTGGCCGACCGGATCCGGGATGAACTTCTGGCGCGCGGGGTCACCATAAGAGACCGAAAAATCGGTTAGAGGAGTGACATGATTCCCATCTATTTTCCCTTTACCTGTATCCCGCATGCCGTCGCCGAAGGTCTGAACATCTGTTTCGGACGAACGGTCATCTATCAGCCGTCTCTTCTGAAGATGTCATCCGAGATGCACAAACTGGATGAAGAGAAACTGATCGCGGTGCGCCGGCCGGTTTCCGGCGATGAGAGCAAACTGCGCGGGGTGGTCAAGGCCTATCGGCAGTGGGCGGAAAACCACCAGGGGAGTGAACTCGCCTTTTTCAAGACCCAGAAGGACAAGGCGCCCTTTTTCGAGGATACCGCCGTCCAGCAGATCCGCTCGGATGTCCGCAGACGGGCGGCCGGGGAAGCCGAAATGCCGCCGCCCGACTATCTGTTCAACGCACGGATGTTTTTGAGCATTGCCCAGGCCTATGATGAACAGCATATGGCACTGGACAGCGATCTTGCTGACCTGCAGGCCCTGGAGCAGGAGATGCTCAAAAACATCCGGGGCAGTGAGGACGACGAGGATCAGGAAATGGCGGCCCGTCTGGCCCGGAGCCATGAGGATGCGGGCGAATATCTGACCGAGTCGCGTATCCGGGCCTGGGCCCGTCTGGCCCTGCATGATCCCGAGGCTGGCGGACTCTATGTGACCGACAGCCGGGCCGTCCTGGACTGGATCACCGACAATGTTCCTGCCGTGGAACTGGTGGCCCATGTGAAGGGGCTTTCTCCCAGAGCCCGCTGGAACGAATCGGTAGGGGACTGGCAGGTCAACCTGCTGGCCCGGCTGACCCGGGTTGCCGCAGGAGAAGTGGCGGATGCCACAGAGGTGGCCCTGCAGCCGGTTCCGGCCCGGGGCGGCAGGGTGTCCCTGCAGATATTCCGGATCACGGGGGAAGCCCCCCGCATGTTCTGGAGCCGCTGGACCGGTGTGGAACTCCCCGAGAAAGATGAAGAAGAGGGGGAGCGGACAGCAGCCCTGCAACATACCCTGATCGGCCTTCTGGACCTGGGGCGTCCGGAAATTTCTTCTTGACAAAGGTCTCAGAAGGTTTCATAATTACCGCTTTTGTAATCACTGGTTTAAGTCTGGAAACAGGAGGAAATACCCATGTATGCTGTTGTGAATTCGGGCGGAAAGCAGTACAAGGTCCGCCAGGGGGATGTTCTGCGGGTGGAGAAACTCCCCGGAGAGGTCGGCGCGCCGGTCTCCTTTGACAAGGTACTGCTCTTTTCCGACGGGGAAAATCTGGAGATCGGTCAGCCGCTCCTCGACGGAATGCAGGTGACGGGGCACATTGTCGAGCAGGACAAAGCCCGGAAAATTCTCGTATTCAAGTACAAACGACGGAAGCGGTATCGCCGGAAGCAGGGCCACCGGCAGCCGTATACCGCTGTAAAGATTGACCAGATCGGAAGCGGCGGCGGGCTCAAGGCCAAATCCGAACCGGCACAGGCGGAAGAGGATATCCCCCAGGTGACGGAAACGGACCAGGAGATCGCACCGGATATGACCACCCGGACATCTGAACCGTCAGATATTCCGCAGGAGACCCAAACGGATCAGGAGCCCTCTCCTGACGAGACCAAACGGGAAAATGAGGAGTAAGTAAACATGGCACACAAAAAAGCAGGCGGCAGCTCGAAAAACGGCCGCGACAGTAATGCCCAGCGCCGGGGAATCAAACGGTACGGCGGACAGAAAGTCCGGGCCGGAAACATCCTGGTCCGCCAGCTGGGAACCCGCATCCATCCGGGCAGCAATGTCGGCATGGGAAGAGACTATACCCTTTTCTCCCTGGTAGACGGCGTGGTTTCCTATGAACGCCTCGGGCGGGACCGGAAAAAGGTCTGTGTATACCCCGAGTGAAATTCATTGATGAAGCAACCATTACCGTCCAGTCCGGAAACGGGGGCCGCGGCATTGTCAGCTTCCGGCGGGAGCGGTTTGTTCCCAAAGGCGGGCCGGACGGTGGTGACGGCGGCAGGGGCGGTAACGTCATTCTCTCCACCGCGACCCAGAAACGCACCCTGTATCATTTTCGTTACCAGCACCACTTCAAGGCCGAAAATGGTCATGCGGGACAGGGAAAACAGCGGACCGGAAAGAGCGGCGACGATCTTGTCATAGAAGTTCCGCCGGGAACCCTTGTCACCGATGCCGAAACCGGTGATCCGGTAAAAGATTTTACCCGACCTGACGAACAGATCGTCATTGCAAGAGGCGGCCGGGGGGGGATGGGCAATACCCATTTCAAGACATCCACCCATCAGACCCCCCGCTTTGCCCAGTCCGGTGAACCCGGCGAAACCCGGGCCCTCCGGCTGGAGCTGAAACTTCTGGCCGATGTCGGCATCATCGGCCTTCCCAATGCCGGCAAATCGACCCTCATCAGCGCCATGTCGGCTGCAAAACCCAAAATAGCCGATTATCCCTTTACCACCCTCACCCCGACCCTCGGCGTCGTCTATCCGGACGTCGGCGAAGAGCCGTTTCTGGTGGCCGACATTCCCGGTCTCATCGAAGGGGCACATACCGGTGCGGGACTCGGCATCCAGTTCCTGCGCCACATCGAGCGGAACCGGATCCTGATCCACCTGATCGACGCCTCCGAAGTGGACGCGGACCATCCCCTGGCGACATTTGATACCGTGAACCGGGAACTGGCGCAGTACAGCCCGGCGCTGGCCGCAAAACCCCAGCTTGTCGTTCTGAACAAACTGGATATTCCCGCCGCAGAAGTCGGAGCGGACCTTTTTGAAATGGCCGCCCGAGAAGCGGGACACAGTTTCGCTCCCCTGCGGATTTCGGCAGCCGCCCATCAGAATGTGAACACCCTGATCATCCGAACTGTTCAACTCCTGACCCGGTATTCCGACGACACCCCTTCCGACGAAGCATAACCCCCATGATTCAACCGCTCAGCGACCGAACCGCCTGTTTCGGCAGTGCAACCCGCATCGTGGTCAAGGTGGGGAGCAATGTACTCACCCGTGACAACGGACTCAATCTGGCGGTGGTCCATTCCCTGAGCCGCCAGATCTGCCTCCTGATCGACCGGGGCCTGGAAATCGTCCTGGTCTCCTCCGGAGCGATGGCGGCGGGACTGAAAAAAATCGGCCTGACCCGGCGACCGGATGCCATTCCCATGCGCCAGGCCGTTGCGGCCGTAGGCCAGGCCGGTCTGATCCATGAGTACGAGAAAGCATTTGACCAGTTCGGCAAAAAGGTGGCCCAGGTGCTGCTGACCGGGGACGGCCTCAACAGCCGCAAACGGTATCTAAACGCCCGTAACACCCTCCATACCTTGCTTTCCTGGCATATTGTCCCTATCATTAATGAAAATGACACGGTTTCAGTGGAAGAGATCAAGTTCGGGGACAACGACAATCTCTCAGCGGTAATCACGCTCCTGATGGATGCCGACATACTGATCAACCTGACCGATATTGACGGCCTCTACACCAGGGATCCACGCACCTGCCCGGATGCGGAACTGATTCCGGAAGTGGCGACCATCCGGCGGGATATTGAACGGGTCGCAAGCGATATCCCGGGCGCCCTCGGTACGGGCGGCATGCTGAGCAAAATACGGGCGGCCCGGAAGGTCAATACAGCGGGCATTCCCATGATCATCGCCAGAGGGACCAGACCGGATATTCTGCTGGAACTGGTGGACGGGGAGCCGCTCGGAACCTTTTTTGTGCCCCGCAAGCAGAAGATGAACAGCCGGAAATGCTGGATCGGTTTTACGGTAAAACCAAAGGGATTTCTCCGGATCGATGACGGGGCAGTCCGGGCCATTCTGGAAGGGGGCAAAAGCCTGCTCCCCATCGGCATTGTGGCGGTTGAGGGCGATTTCGGCGTGGGATCGCCGGTGGAGTTCAAAAACGGCGCCGGTCAGGTGCTGGGAACGGGTCTGGTCAATTACGGTTCCGCTGATATCCGGAAGATCATGGGGGTCCGGTCCGCTGAAATCCGGAATGTGCTGGGGGAAAAACCGTATGACGAGGTCATCCACCGGGATAATCTGACGATTACGTGTGCGGAGTAGAGGGACGAATGAAGACTTCTGAAAATGTGAAAAGTACCGTAACAGATTTCCTTCTCAGCAAATAACCACATTACCACACAGCCTTAACTTCGGGGAAGCCCCCTGCACACTCGAAGGAAGTCCTGATTTACAACACCAGGTGGAATCCCTACCGCCCCGTCTCCCTGCCGAATGCCTGGTTCGCCATCTGCCGCTGTCTCGGCCTGTAGGTTCCGCTTTCATGTTCCCTCCGGACAACCTGCTGGTAAAGCCGGAACATTTTCATCGTCTGGGGTTCATCTCTGTAAAAGGTATCCCAGGCATCATCGAACAGTTCCTGCAACCGCTCCGGCGACATCTGTCCGGGCTGGTACACGACTTTGTCTGCCGTATAATCGTTCCAGTCATAGGAGAGAATCCGCCCCTGGCTGTGGAGTTCATCATAGGCTTTGGTGTGGGGAAACGGCGTCAGAATCGTGAATTCCGCCAGATCCAGTTCAATCTCCAGCAGAAAGTCGATAAACCGCTTGATATAATCCTCGGTATGATGATCCAGTCCCAGAAGGATTGTCCCTTCCACTGAAATGCCGTAGTCGTGGTACCGTTTGACCCGTTCCCGTATGTAATCCGAAGTATCAAAGACCGCCTGATAGACATACCATGCACCGGCCTGAGCGGCCAGATCCAGCACTGCAGGATCATC
Source organism: Desulfobacteraceae bacterium (assembly GCA_041641935.1). Lineage (GTDB taxonomy): Bacteria > Desulfobacterota > Desulfobacteria > Desulfobacterales > Desulfococcaceae > JBEPXL01. Next base: position 7,340 of record JBEPXL010000035.1, read on the forward strand.
CTCAATGGGATGGCTGCACCAGTTCTTCTTCAGGGGAATCATTTCACGGAACAGTTCCTTTTCCCATTCCGTATCCTGGGCAAGGGAATTGTCCACGATAAAGAGCCGGTTGTTGTCGATTTCCGCCATCTCCGCAACGGCCCTGTCAACCGGACGGGGGCGGAACTGACGGCCCCCGAGATAGGCAACCGCGCAGGGGTAGCAGTTGAACCGGCATCCCCTGGAGGCATGGACCAGATCAAACATCTGGACGCCCTTGTAGTTGTACAGCTCCCGGTTGAGAATATCCCGCCGGGCCGGTCCCACGCTTTCGATGGGCGGGAGGTCATTCAGGTAATCGTAAACCGGTTTGAGGCTATTCTTCCGGAAATCTGAAATGACGGCTTCCATTCTGCCCTCGGCTTCACCGAGAAAGACCGCATCCGCGTGCTGCTGTGTCTCCTCTGCATGAAGCATGGTCGCAATACCGCCGAAGATGACTTTTACCCCCCGCTTCCGGTATTCATCAGCGATTTCCCATCCCCGCTTCACCTGCACCGTGAGCATCATGGAAATGCCCACCAGATCGACCGGCGCGTCAAAATCGATGGATTCGAGGTTTTCGTCGATGAATTCCACATTCACATCTTCGGGCAGGGTCGCAGCGAAAACGACGGGCCCGTGAGGCGGCAGATGAAATTCGGTCTGGCCCTTGAGTTTGGGCCATTTGGGATAGATGAGCTTGAATTTTACTTCTTTCATACCAGAACCTTACAACAATTTAGATAGGAAGTTTATTCCAATGGAATCCATTACGTCAGCCAGTTCTCAACCCTCAGTCCCGGAAATAAAACAGCTAAATCTTCATAAATCCTGTCTGCACTGATGAGGACCGATGCGGAACATATGGCAGTGCTGGCAATCATGATGTCGATATTGTGTTTTATCATTTCTTTCCGGCTCAAGTTTCTATCGATTTTCAAACGAGCTTTCATTTCACCAAAAAACGAAGCAGCATCACTGCTCAGCGGCAGGATGGCATCAAAATCTTTTTTAACCGCATGAATCGTATTCCTGATCAATACTCTTTTTTCAGATGGCGCATTGCAGAAGCTGTATTCCAGTTCGTAGATTAGCAGGATAGATACCTGAAGACGGTCTTCATCTGTTAAGCGGGTTACTTTTTGATGGATGGTTTCATGACAAGCTTTTCGGTGACCATCATATAAAACACTTACGGCATCAGAATCAAAAAGATAATCCATCCAGCATCACTCCCTATCTCCATTGATGCCGAATTCCTCTCGGAATTCTTTTGACTTTTCCCGTACATGATCTCCCGCGCCTCTTAATGGAGGATTTTTCTGAATTCTATCAGAAAATTTTGCCCACCTGCTCTTTTCACTGGAAACTCCTGATTCCTCAGATACATATCTGCTCTCTTCAGAACGATGTCGGGCAATCATTTGTCTGAGTAGTTTTTCCACACTAAGTCCTGAAATATTTGCTACTTTTTTTAGATAATGGTAATCGGATTCTTCAATTTGAACAGTTCGATTCGGCATTTTTCAACTCCGAATGATCCATCACAGACAATATGACAAATCATCATTCATTTGAAACATCCACCTGCTCTGCCTTGATCAGCCGCAGTGTCAGGTTGTAGTCGGGCATCATCATGCCGCCTGTTGCACTCAATTCCAGCAGACGGGGAATCGGTACCTCACCGGAAGCCGCCTTCCCCTCCCCTTCCCCGGGCAGGGCGTGAACAGTCCGGCGCAGTTTTTTCCCCTCGTACTGTCGAATGAGCCAGCCGTCTCCGGCTTCGGTGATCACATCCACAGTCCCGCTTTCTTCTGTTTCGTACCGGCAGACCGGTCTTCCATTCTCTGTGATTCCGACACGGACAGTCCCCCCTTCCGGCTCAAAAAAGACCAGCCGGATATCTTCCATCAAACCCTTTGCAAAATGGAGCGAATCAAAGGGCGGAATGCCCCGGCTGACGGATACTTTCCCACCGGCATACCGGCCCTGGAAAACCACAAAGCCCTCCACGGTCATCATGGCGGTTTCAATGGTCCGGGCTTCGGCTGAAATCTTGGTAACGCCGATCATCATTCCACCGCGACTGCCGGGCATATCCGCTTCAATGGCATGGACAACTTCCCAGTTTCCTTCCGGAAACAGATGATCACACGTCTGCCGGATGTCCGGAACAGCCGCCGGGTCAACCGGCGAGACAGAGGGGAGTGAAGCACAGGAGATCAGAAAGAATAACAGGAGGATGGGCAGGAAAAGCTGTTTCATTCCACTTCCTCGAAAATAGTATCATCCAGATCCGGATTGAGAACGGAATTCCGGAACATCAGACGCGTAAACGAATCTTCCCCTTCATAAATCGTAACCGATTCCATCAGTCCCGGCGTCTCCGAGAGCTGAAGTTCTATCCGCCGGATGAAGGAGCCAAGGGAATCATTCTTCGGCGTCATGACAATTCGGCGGTCAGCGGTCAGGGTCGCGGAGAAATCGGGATTTTCATCGAAACGGCCGTTGAGCCACCGGGTTATTTCCTGGATCACCACCTGCATGGATTGCAGCCGGGCCGTTTCATCTTCGATATAGACACCACTGCTCTGGATGTACCGGCGGGTCTCCCCGTCATACATGAGCAGGATACTCTGCACCGGTTCGGTATACTCCCACCGGAGCGAATCGGGCATCCGGAAATAAAAAACGCCTTTGGAAATCAACGGCTTTGTGAGGATTTTGAGATGTTTTTCCTGAACAAAATCAGCACGGACCGATCGGATCTGCTGTGCGGCGCTTCGTATTTCCTCCCAGGAATTCCCCCAGCCGGTACAGAGGAAAAAAGCCAGCAGAACCGCCAGTGTCACACCGGGCCGGTACCGGAATCTCCGGAGAAGCCTTTTTTCTGTGAACGGGTTCATCATCAGAACATGCCGCCGTTGACCGACAGAACCTGACCGGTGACATAGGAGGCGTCATCGGAACAGAGAAAACGCACCACATTCGCCACTTCCGCCGGCTGTCCCAGACGCGCCATGGGAATCATCTGCTTGATCTCCCGCACCGGCGCTTTCTCGATCATATCCGTCTCGATCAGCCCCGGTGCGACCACATTGACACGGATGCCGAGCCGGGCCACTTCCGATGCCACCGAACGGCTTGCACCGATCAGACCGGCCTTGGCGGCGGAATAATTGGCCTGCCCCCGGTTTCCGATCAGCCCGGCCACGGATGCAATGGAGACGACAGAACCCCGCTTCCGGGGAACCATTTTTTTCAGCACCGGACGGGTCATGTTGTAAAATCCCTTCAGCGTCGTATTGATGACCCTGTCCCAGTCCGGCTCGGGCATCATGATGAACAGCTGATCCGCCACAACACCCGCGTTGTTGATCAGAACATCCACCGCATCAAACCGGGAGAGGATATCATCCAGTGCCTTTCCGGATGCTTCGGCATCGGCGATGTCAAAGGCCGCCGTTTCTCCGTCGCTGCCGGCCTGCCGGATCAGTGCGATGGTCTCGTCCGCCGCTCCGGCATTGGAATGATAATTGACGATGATAAAGTAGCCGGCTTTTGCCAGTTCCACACATATGGCCCTGCCGATGCCCCGGCTTCCGCCGGTGACGATTGCCGTTTTCCGGTCATTCTGTTCCGTCATTCTTCTCCTCCCCGTTGTCCCGCATCACCTGAAGCGTCACCTCGCCGACCACCGTGTCTCCCATTCGGGTGATGCCGTGGATCTCCGTATAGTCGTCGATGCTGAAATTGACAGTGGAACGGGTGGTGACACGAGTATTGAGCGGTATGGATTCCATCCGGAATGTCGCGGACTTGATCCCCACCAGCCAGCCGCGGCCGTCAGGGGTATCCGGATTCTTCTGCAGTTCCCGCCAGCGGATGGAAACCGCCGACGTCTGGGCCACCAGTTCAATGAGGACAAGCGGATTCACACCGTCGGACCCGGACAGCGGCCACTGGTCCGTCGGGATGGATGCCGTCACCGCCGCAGTGTCATCAACCGAGATAATCTCATTCAGAAGTTTCATCCGGCCCCGGTGAGGAATATAGCGTTCTATATCAAAATCGACCATATCATCCTTTTGTTCTGTGAGAAACAGAAACAACCATACGGGTTACACCACTCATCATCCCGCAACTACCCTGCTCTTTTCCTGTATTTTGCAAAAAGCTATTGAAAATCATCTGCGAAAAGGGTATATCCGGGACGCATTTTGTACAATAATTTATCTGGGCTGTAAAGCCGCAACCCTTCAGCAGGCCTTTTTTTCTGTCAGACGGATTTCAAAACAGCCGGAAAAACGGAACCTTCCCATGAAAGAAACTTTTGTAGGCGAACTCAAAACCAAAATCATCGATACCCTCAATCTGATCGACGTGACCCCGGATGATATCACCGAAGACGAACAGCTGATCGGCGGTAAGCTGGGCATCGATTCCATTGATGTTCTGGAACTGGTCATGATGATCGAGAAGGACTACGCAGTAAAAATCGACAACAAGGAACTGGGCGCAAAGGTCTTTTCCAGCCTGCGGGCGCTGGCCGGATATATTGACGCCAATATGCCGGCGCATTCCCACTGAGGCCCATGCGGATTTTTATTACCGGAACGGGCATCCTCTCCCCTGTCGGAATCGGTACTCTCCAGCACAAGCACGCGATCCAGCAAGGAACCATCGGCATCCGGCCTTTACGTCTTTTCTCTGCTCCTGTCTCTCTTCCCGTCGGGGAAATCCCGGATCATCCGTCCCTGCACCTGGCTAAGGATGACGCCATTCCCCGGACGCACCGCCTTGCACTGGCAGCGGCCCGGGAAGCAATGGCGGGACAATCCTCGCCGCCCGATGCTGTTATTCTGGGCGGAACCACCGGAGGAATCCTGACAACAGAATCCGCACTGAAGGAAGGAGAAACGGACCCGGCGGTATTTTCATACCACAGCACCGGTTCCGTGGCGGAATTCGTTGCCGGAAAACTGGGTTGTACCGGCATCGTGATGACCATATCCACCGCCTGTTCGTCCGGAACGGCGGCGCTCAAACTCGCGCTGGAACTGATCCGGACCGGCCTTGCCCGGTCTGTTCTGGCCGGGGGCGCGGATTCCCTCTGCCGCCTTACCTTTCATGGTTTCAATTCCCTCCAGCTGATCGATCCGGACGGCGCCCATCCGTTTGATCAGAATCGACGGGGAATGTCGGTAGGGGAAGGGGCGGCCATGCTCCTGCTGAAAGCGTCGGAGCGTGTCCCGGAAAATGCGGTTGCGGAGGTTCTCGGCGGCGGGCTTTCCTGTGACGCCTACCATCCCACCGCGCCGCACCCTGAAGGACAGGGCGCATTCCGGGCAATGAATGCGGCCCTGAAAGATGCCGGTTTATCGCAGGCGGATATCGATTATGTCAATCTGCACGGGACCGGGACACCGGACAATGACCGATCCGAAGGCAGGGCGCTGTATGACCTTTTCGGAGAACAGACGCCGCCTTCATCTTCCATAAAAGGGGCAACGGGCCATTCCCTTGCGGCCTCCGGGGCCATCGAGGCGGTGATTTCTGCCATCAGCATCACAGACGGGCTGATGCCGGGCAATACCGGTTGCCGGACGCCGGACCCGGAAATTCCGATCCGGCCGGTTACTGAGACCTGCCGGAAACCGGTGCGGACGGTTCTTTCCAATTCTTTCGGTTTTGGCGGCAACAATGCCGCCATAATCCTGGGTACGCCGGACGGGGAACAAAGGCGGAAAGCTTCGGAACGGGGCATAAAGCCACTTTCCATCGCGGGAAGCGCCTGTCTGACGGGAGCCGGTAATCTTGAAGAAACACTGGCACAGCTTTCCGGAGGCGGCAGATGCGATGGCGTTCTTTCTCTGAATGATGTGTCCCGTGGTCTCGTCCCCCGGAATGTCCGGCGGCTGAAACGCCTCTCCCGGATGGCCCTTTCCCTGGCGGTGGCGTCCCATGAAAATGCGGGATTATCCGAGGCACCGGCATCCGTATTCTGGGGAACCGGATGGGGGCCGCTCTCTGAAACCCATGATTTTCTGACCGGCCTGTTTGCGTCCGATGAACAGTTTCCCAGTCCCACGGATTTTGTCGGTTCGGTCCATAATGCCCCGGCAGGCCATATTGCGCTCCATTTCAAGGCCGAAGGTCCGAACATGACCACTACCGGCGGTGACTATTCTTTTGAGCAGACACTGTTCACAGCCGGACTGCTGGCAGGAGAAACCGGGGGACCGTTTCTGGTGACCGGCGCGGATGAATTTCATCCGGCATTTTCCCCGCTTTTTGATGCTTCTGTCCGCGCAGTTCCGGATTCCCCGGCAGACGGCGGCGGCGCGCTCTGCATGGTCCCGGATGCGTCAGGGGCAG
>JBEPXL010000036.1:0-13626 GCA_041641935.1 Desulfobacteraceae bacterium
CGGATGCGCTTTACCCCGACGGTGATGGCCAACAGTTCCCTTTTTTCCGAAAAGACCATTGAACTGGGTGGAAAAGCGGTGGAAGGGGTATTGATCCCCGCCAACTATTTCAGCACCGATCCGCGACCGGCGGCGCAGAATTTTACGAAAAAATACAACGAACGCTACGATATGGAACCCAACCAGTTTGCCGCGCTGGCCTATGACGCTGCCCATCTGCTGTTTGATGCACTGGAAAAGGTCGGTGTGGAAGACCGTTCCAAAGTCCGTGAGGGGCTGATCTCCCTGGAGGGCTTCGAAGGCGCCACCGGTTCGGTTTCCTATGCAAAGGGACGTGATCCGGAGAAACAGCTTGTGCGGATCACCATCAGGGACGGGGAATGGGTGCTGGCGGAACCGGAGTAGGGGTTCCCGAAGCGATCATTCCGGTTCTGTGTACTGGTTTGACGGCGGTTCCTCATGCGGGGGAACCGCCGCAGCATTGTCCGGCGGTTCCGGCTGCGGTGCCGTCCGGATTTCTTGCCATCTCCAATCCGCTGCAGACGGACAGTCGTGTCCTGACGGTCTGTATCAGAAGGGCTGAAATTTCCCGTGTTTGAACAACTCATCAACGGCCTTACCCAGGGCTCGGTCTATGCGCTCCTCGCCCTGGGCTTTACCATGATTTTCGGAACACTGCGCATGGTCACCTTCGCCCACGGTGAGGTCTACATGGCCGGGGCCTATGTGGGGTTTGAAGTGATCCGGCTGCTGCACCCCAGTTTTTTTCTGGCCCTGGTCGTCGCACTGGCGGCAACCGCACTGCTCGGGCTGCTGATTGAACTGCTGGCATTTCATTTTCTGCGGGATGCGCCCCATGTCACCTCCCTGCTGGTGACCATCGGCATCTCCATTGTCCTGGTGAATCTGGCGCAGATCATTTTCGGCCCGGAGACCCAATCCCTGCCCTATCCGCTGCTGGACCGGCTCGGCTACGGAGAGATCGAGGTCGGCGGCGTCTATATCACCTATCTGCAGATGATGGTCCTCGGCGTCACCGTCCTGCTGATGTTCTGCCTCTATTTTCTGATCAACAAAACAAGGCTGGGCATGGTCATCCGCGCCACGGCACAGGATTATGAAGCCGCCTACGCCATGGGCGTCAATATCAACCGCGTCTTTGCCGTCTCCTTTGCCATCGGGTCCATGCTGGGCGGTGTGGCGGGTGTACTGGTGGGCATCTATTACAACCTCTTCTATCCGACGATGGGACAGCTTTACGGACTCAAAGCCTTCAGCGCCAGTGTCGTGGGCGGTCTCACCAGCCTGCCCGGGGCGGTGGTGGCCGGTCTGCTGATCGGTGTGGTGGAGACCTTCACGGTGGAGTTCGGGGCCTCCAACCTGCGCCACATGGTGTCGTTCATTTTCATGATTCTCATCCTCATTTTCCGCCCGAGCGGCCTGTTCGGCGGAAAAGAACTGCTCCACGCAAGAGGCGACTGATGCCCGCTCTGCTCCGCTCGACCCTGGCCAATTCTCCGTATATCGTTCTGCTGCTGGCCGCGATCCTGGCCCCTTTCCTGATCACCAATGCCTATCACCTGCAGATACTGGTTTTCATCGGAATATACATTATTCTGGCCCTCAGCCTGAATCTGCTCAACGGCTATATCGGCCTGCTTTCCATCGGCCATGCCGCCTTCTACGGCATCGGGGCCTATGCCTCGGCAAAACTGACCATGTCCGCCGGTGTGCCCTTTCTGCTGGCCATGCCGGGAGCGGGGCTGATCGCCGGGGCGGCCGGTTACCTGCTGGCAAAGCCGACCCTGCGGCTGGCCGGGATCTACATGACCCTGGTCACCCTCGGGTTCAATATTATCCTGTTTCTGGTGCTGCAGAACTGGATGAGCTTCACCAACGGTCCCCTCGGCATCATGGATATTCCGGAACCGGTGATCTTCGGCTACACTATCGGCAGCCGCACCGGATACTACTACCTGATTCTGACCCTGGTGCTGCTGACGCTGGGGAGCATGCACCGCCTCATCCACGGCCGCTTCGGACGGGCCCTGATTTCCATCCGGGAGGATGAACTGGCGGCAGAGTCGATGGGCGTCAACACCACCCGGTACAAGATACAGGCGTTTGTGCTGGCGGCCTTCTATGCCGGAATCGCCGGCAGTTTTTATGCCCATTTCATCAAGTATATCAGCCCGGACAGTTTCTATATTTACGAATCCTTCATCCTGCTGGCGATGCTCGCCTTCGGCGGCCAGGGAAACCTGATCGGACCGGTGGTGGGCGCTGCGGTCCTGTTTCTGCTGCCGGAGATGTTCCGGTTTCTGGAGGAGTACCGGATGCTGGTCTACGGTGTCGTCCTGATTGTGATGATGCTGGTCCGGCGTCAGGGGCTGCTGGGCGGGAAAGAGTACAGTCTGCGGCTTGGCTGGTTCGATGCGCCGCAGAAAAAGGAGTACACCCGGGGCGACCGGTTTCTGCCGGAAGAAGAGACGGCGGATCAGACACTGAACGAACCGGACCGGTAAAAACAATCACCTGAAACGAAAGACGTCCGGAGAATGTCTGTCAAAGGCCGAAGAAAGCCGTGACAGGCGTTTTCCGGATGTCCCTGTCAGCGCGGACAGTTCCACTTATGCCATTACTGGAAATACAGGATGTAACAAAGGATTTCGGAGGTCTTGAGGCCCTCAGTCACGTTACCACCCATGTGGACGAAGGGGAGATCGTCAGTTTTATCGGTCCCAACGGTGCCGGAAAGACAACCCTGTTCAACTGTATCACCGGAACCATGCCGCCCACCTCCGGCTCGATCCTGTTCCAGGGCGAACAGCTCCTGGGGCTGCGGCCCCATCAGGTGGCCCGGAAAGGGATTTCCCGGACCTTCCAGCATATCCGCCTGTTCAATCACATGACTGTTCTCGACAATGTCATGGTTGGAAACGATCACAACAATACCACCGGCATTTTAGGTTCCCTGCTGCGGCCGCCCCGGGTCGGCAGGGAGGAACGGGCGTCACGGGAAAAATGCATGGCGGTGCTGTCCCTGTTCGGGGAACGGCTCCTGCCGCGTCTTGACCAGTTTCCGACCATGCTCTCCTACGCCAACCGGAGACGGCTGGAGATTGCCCGGGCCCTGGTTTCCGGGCCGCGACTCCTGCTGCTGGATGAACCCACGGCGGGGATGAATCCTCACGAAACGCAGGGAATCATCGATCTGATCCGTCTCATCCGGGAGCGGGGCCACACGGTGCTGGTGATCGAACACAAAATGAACGTGGTGATGACGCTGTCGGACCGGATTGTGGTACTCGACCACGGGGAAAAGATCGCCGAAGGCACACCCGCGGAGATCGCCGCCAACGAGGAGGTGATCGCCGCGTACATGGGAGGGAGACGCCATGCTCAGGCTGAGTAATATCGATACCTATTACGGACCGGTGCAGGCGCTCAAGAACGTCTCTCTCACCGTGGAGTCTGGAGAGATTGTTTCCCTGCTGGGCGGCAACGCCTGCGGCAAATCCACCACCATGAAAACCATCCTCGGTCTGGTGAAACCCCGGCAGGGCACGGTGGAATTCGACGGAAAGCGGATCGACCGGGCGACAACGGCGACCATCGTAAAGGCCGGTATTTCACCGGTGCTGGAAGGGCGTCGCCTGTTTCCGTACCTGTCGGTCCATGAAAACCTGCTGATGGGGGCTTATTCCCGGAGAGACAGAAACGCCGTCCGGGACGATCTGGAGATGGTCAGTGAACTCTTTCCCCTGGTGAAAGAACGGGCCCGGCAGATGGCCTCCACCCTCAGCGGCGGACAGCAGCAGATGGTCGCCATGGCCCGGGCGCTCATGGCCCGGCCCAGGCTTCTGATCATGGATGAACCGTCCATGGGACTGTCGCCCCTGTTTGTGGAGAAGGTGTTCGAGATCATACAGGAAATCAACCGGAAGCAGGGCGTGGCGATTCTGCTGGTGGAACAGAATGCCAACATGGCGCTTTCAATCGCCAATCGCGGATATGTGCTGCAGACCGGTGAAATTGTACTTGCCGACACCGCACGGAATCTGCTGGACAACCCGCTCATGCAGAAGGCGTATCTGGGGGTGGCGTAGCAAAACGGCATCATCTGAAAATGAAAGATAAAAACGGCGGCGGATGACGCCAGCCGGAAAAAGGAAGAAAACAAAAATGGAGACACAGGACAACAACTCGGAAATGGTCGGAAAGATACGGGCTGCCATTAAAGACCGGGCCACCTGGTTTGCACTGCTGTATAAACGGTTTGCCTCGGCCCTGCCCGAAGAGGAGGTCCGGCGGCTCTGCCGGGAGGCGATTTATGAATTCGGCCGGATGAAGGCGGAAAAGGACCCCGCCGATTTTTCTCCGGCGGCATGGGTGCAGAAGCATGTCGAAAAAGGATCTGCGCTGGTGTTTGACTCTGATGTCGATGTCAGTGCGGACGGCGCCCTGCAGCAGATGAAATACTGCGCACTGGTGGAAGCCTGGAAGGACATGGGGTGCAGTGAAGCGGAAATCGATCTGTTCTGCGACATTGCAATGGAGGGCGACCGGGGCCGCGCCGATGCCCACGGCGTCCGCATGGAACTCGAAGACCGCATCGGCCGGGGAGATCCCTGCTGCAAACTCAGAATTTTCAACAGCTAAGCTCCGGGAGCGCAGGTGAACATCTATCTTTGCGGAATGATCGGCTCCGGCAAAACGACCATCGGAATCCGGCTGGCGGCGGAGATGGGGCGGGAGTTTGTCGATCTGGATCAGGAAATGGACCGGATACTGGGCTATTCATTTCACCGGCTGGTGAAGGAAAAGGGCTGGCTGCCGTTCCGGGAACTGGAATATGCCATCTGCAGGGAATTCTCCCGGCGGGATCATCTGATTGCGGCTCTCGGCGGCGGTACGGTCCGCTATGAATGGAACCGGGATATTCTGAAGAACTCCGGCCCTATGGTGCTGCTTCATGCCCCGCTGGACGTCCTGATCGAGCGGGTGCGTGTGGCCGACCGTCCCCGTGTCAATCCAAGGGTAACACTGGAAGAGGATGTACACAGAATATGGAGCGAGTCGGAAGAAAAGTACCGGGCGGCGGCGGATCTGATCTACGATACCAGCCCGCAGTCCATTGAAGACGCCGTCGCCGATCTGAAGCGGATGCTGCCCCCCCTGCTGCAGAACGGACGCAGTGGCTGATGCTATGAGGGAGTGCGTCTTTCCGGCCCTGCCGGCTTCCGGTGCTGTTGGATGGAATCGTCACACTGATTCTCCCGGCACGGACGGCACGTGTCATCCGGACGTGATGCGGCCGCCGCCGCCCCGGCGCAGGGAAGCCGCAGAATAAAGGTTGTGCCTTCGCCCGGTGTGCTTTCCACGCAGATCTCCCCCCGGTGATGCTTGATGGTTCCATAGGCCGAGGCAAGGCCCAGACCGGTTCCCCTGCCTTCTTCCTTGGTGGTGAAAAACGGCTCGAAAATTTTGCTGCGTGTGGTTTCATCGATGCCGATACCGGTATCGGAGACAATGATTTCGGTATACAGACCGGGCGCAAGTTCAAAAGCACTCGCGGTGCAGGCCCGGTCGTCCAGCATGGCATTGCGTGTGGCAATCCGCAGCTTTCCTCCTTCCGGCATGGCATCCCGTGCGTTGATGAAGAGGTTGAGAAACACGTTCTGCAGCTGTGAGGGATCGCCGATGATGGTCATATCCGCTGCCAGGAGATCGATTTCTGCTTTGATATCCTGCTGCAGACCGCTCCGGAAGATACGGAAGGCATCCTGCAGGAGCCGGTGCAGATCCATCGGGATCGAAACGATCCTGTCTTTGCGGGAGAACGTCAGCAGGCGGCCCGCCAGGTCCGCGGCCCGTTCCACGGTTTCAATGATAAAGGTAACACGGGATCGCAGCGCCTCGTCCGATCCAAGTTGGATTTTCAGAAGTTCGGCCGCGCCCATGATGCCCCCGAGCATGTTGTTGAAATCATGGGCCACGCCGCCTGCCAGCCGTCCGAGCGCCTCCAGTTTCTGTGCATGGTGCAGCTGATCCTGCAGCATCCGTTCTTCGGTGACATCCACCCCGACGGCCAGCACCGTCTGTCCCTCACTGCGGAGGTCCGAGAGCCAGCTGGTGGACCACTGGACCAGGCGTTCCCTGTTCTCACAGGTCAGCACCGGATTTGCACCGGTACGGGTCACCGTCTCCCCCCGGTCCGCTGCTTCGATGAGGGTTGTCATTACGGCGCGGATGCGGGTTCTGTCCTGTGCAGGGATGGCCAGATCAAAGTAGTCGGTTCCGATCACCTCTTCTTCTGTGCATCCCAGTATCCGGCAGAACGCCGGGTTTATGAGACGAATCCGGCCTTCCAGATCGAGAATGACAATGTAGGCCGGGGTCGCATCGATCAGGGCACGGCTGAAGTCGCGTTCCTGGCGGAGGGAGCGTTCCGCCCGCTTTCGCTTTGTAATATCCCGCACAAAGGCCACCAGCAGCACTTCATCTTCCGTTTTGTCGAAGGGCTTGAGCCGCACCTCGGCATCGAATCGCCGTCCGTTTAATGCCTGATGGACCCATTCAAAGGTTTGAAGCGGTGTATTGCGCGATATTTTTCCCATCCGCTCTGCCATCGCGGCAGAACTTTCACCACTGGGCTGTACCGGCGGTGACAGATCGGGAATTGATCTGCCGATAATCGATTCCGCATCTCCGCTGAACATGGTAAAGGTGGTCGGATTGCAGTCGATGATCGTCTGCTTCCGCAGCAGCAGAATCGCATCCGGACTTGCCTCGAACAGACTGCGATACCGGGCGCGCTCGCGCCGCAGTTCATCATTCTGCCGGTCAATGGTGGCCAGAAACAGATTGAATTCCCGGGCCAGCCGGCCCAGTTCGCCGTCCACCGGTGTCGGCAGCGGTTCACGGGTGCTGTTGCGGGCGTTCCGGTCGAGCTGACGAACCATCTCATCGACCGGCCGGGTAAGACGTCCGCTCAGCAGATATGCCGTTGCCCCGGCCGCCATCAGGAGAAGAAGCAGCCCGCCATAGGATATGCCCCGTGCGATCTGTACGGGCTTCATTACCTCATCCACATATGCGGATGAGACAATGACCCAGCCGTATTCGGGCAGGCTTTCGTAGACCGCCATTTTCCGCCGGAGCGCAGTTTCGTCCGGATTGCGCCAGTCATACGTCAGCCGCCCGCTGCCGGTTGTCAGCATGTTCCGCACGAAATCCGAAGGCACATCCGGCTGGGACAGTGCATTGAAGTCCTTGAATACGGGGTGAATCAGCGTCTGACCTTCCTGATTGAACACATAGGAGTAACCGCTCTCCCCGAAGCGGAGAGACAGAACTGTATCCCGGAAATCCTTCGGATTGAGAAGTTCATTCAGTTCGCTGTGGTAGCAGGAGGCTGAAATGATCCAGTCAAGCGGTTCCAGATATACCATGTAGAGCGCTTTTTTACGGGGAAAATCCTCACCGGGATTCTGCCAGTCATACTCCATGTAGCCTTCCCTGCGTTCCATCTGTTCACGGACAAAGGCAAAGCCGCTGTTGTCGGTTCCCTGCACAGCGGGACTGGGGTGGACGACCGCCGTGCCACGGGAGTTGATGCAGTAGATATAGCCGGATGTGCCGACCTGCTGGCTGAGAAGGATGTAGCGGAGCCGCGTTATGGCTTCCGTGCGGGACAGGACGTTCTGTTCGACAAGCTCGAGGTGATGGCGGGCGATTTCACGGTTCCGCTCGGCAATGGCTTCCAGGTGATTCCGGATGGCCATTGATGCGCTGGCCCGGACGGCGCTGGTGAGTACGCGGGTGGAACTGGTAAGCTCTTTCCATGTGCGGGCTTCCAGATAGGGAACGAGCAGCAGTTCCACGGCGGCGATCAGCAGAACCAGCACCGGCAGCAGGGCTCCCAGAAAGGCAATGAAAATGCGGGAGCGCAGTGATCGTCCGGCACGTTTCGGCTTCATCTCTTTGTTCCTTGCAGCAGGTTTGGCATCGGGTCTGTTCTTTCCGGAAAAAATGATTCACCGGACAGTCTCGCTGGCGGCATGGCTGACAGGAATGCACAGCGCAAGCGTTGTCCGGTGCAGTAACAGATGTACGTCCGGCAGGGACGTGAGCGAATGGAACAAAACGACAGTTTAACTCATTATTAATACAGTGATTAATCATTGAGATATGACATAACTGCTGAAAGAACGCAAGAGCGGAACAGGATGAAATGGCAGCCGTTACAGAATGATTTTACCATCAGGAGGGATTCAGGGACAGTCACTTCAGGAATCCAGGTATATATTTTTCCGGGATGATCATCTGTTCATCATCAGCATCGACATCGTCATCATGTACAGATTCTCGCCGGAAAACAATCCTTTCACTCAACACTTTCCTCTGATATAGTGCCGCACCATCGCATCCGTACCCATTCATCGGTTCTGTCACCGTATACAGCCGATTTTTTTCGAATACCGAACCTCTCAACATAACGCATATCCCGAACCATGATACATGAAGCCATCGCCGATTATTTCATCGCCAACCACCGGTGCTGTTCCACCCGTCAGACCGAAGTATTTTACCGTATCTCACCGGAGAAGGACGCCGTCTACGAAGTCGTCAAACTGATCGACGGGATTCCCCTTTTTCTGGAACCCCACATCGACCGGTTCCGTCATTCGTCCCGGCAGTCCGGCCATCCCCTCTGCAAGGAAGTCATCGATATTCTGGATGAAATCGCCACACTGGTCAAAAAAAACCTGATCTCCAGTACCAATGTCAAAATGGTCTGGGGCCGGGCGGAGGGCGAAGATCTGTTTCTCACCTATTTCATCCGGACCGAATACCCCGGCCCGGACGCCTATGCCCGGGGGGTGCAGACGATTCTATTTGCAGGGGAACGGGAGACACCGACCATCAAGACCCTGAAAGGCTCTTTCCGGTCACAGGTCCGGCAGGCACTGGCGGAACAGGATGCCTGGGAGGCCCTGCTGGTGGATAAAAGCGGTTTCATTACCGAGGGCAGCCGCTCCAACATCTTTTTCGTGAAAGACGGGAACTACTATACCCCGCCGGCAGGAACTGTTCTGACGGGGGTCACCCGCCAGAAGGTGATGGAACTGCTGAACCGTCTCGGCGTCACTGTTTTCGAACGGCCCCTTCACCGGGACGAACTTGCCGACATTGAAGGGGCGTTCATCACCGGAACCACCGTGGATGTTCTCCCCGTGGCCGCCATCGGCACACAGCACGTCGATTCGGTCAACGCGCTCTGCGTCCGGCGGGTGATTGATGCGTATGAAAAAGAGATGCGGAACTACATCCACGAATGGAAAGACCGGGAAAAGGATCGGAGGATCATCTGTTGACGGGATCGGGAGGTTCTTCTAATTGAACACCCGGACCATCAGGGGAATGGCGACAAAGGTTCCGACGGAACTTCCCAGGTTGGTAAAAACCACCACCAGAAGAATGCGGGTGACCTTGTTCCGCCAGAAGCCCCGGACCGAGACAATGTCATCGGAGAGATTTTCAAAGTCCACCACACGGGGTTTTTTTACAAACGCTTCCACCAGACCCGAAACCCATCCGGCGGCGACCATGGGATTGAGGGAGGTCAGCGGTGCGGCAACGATGGAGGAGAGAATGGTCAGCGGATGGGCCAGGGCGATGATGGCGCCGACCCCGGCCATGATGCCGTTGGCGGCGATCCAGAGGATCGCCATGTCGGCCCCGGCCTTTGCGCCGCCGAAAAAGAAGCCGATCACAAAGAGAACCAGGATCAGGAGAGGCAGTCCCCATTTGATGATCTTTCCGGTTCTGCCGCCGGGGGGAATCCGGTTGAGCCGCTCAAGATCGATCTCTTCGTTGATATGTTTCCGGATGCCCGGCACATGCCCGGCGCCCACCACCGCAACAATTTTCCGACCGGGAGCGGTCCGGATCTTTTCGGCCAGATACATGTCCCGTTCGTCGATGAGGATCTCCTTCAGCACCGGCAGTTCCTTGCCCACATCTTCCAGAAGGGTCGCCAGAATATCCTCCTGCTTCATCCGCTCGATCTCTTCCTCGCTGATATCTTCCATCGATCCGGCGGAGAGGAGCATCTGAAACAGAATTCTGGCCTTGTCCCGGAATCCAAGAATCCGCCAGATGCGCGAAAGGGTGACGCGGATTTCCCGGTCGGCCAGATGGACGGTCGCGCCGGTCGCCTCGGCGGCCTCGATGGCGGCCAGCATTTCCGCGCCGGGCTGCACATCCAGTTTTTTGGCGATCCGTTTCTGAAACGATGCCAGCAGCAGGTTGGACAGCAGGAGAAACGCCTTCTTCTCCCGGATCACCTTGACGATGTCCATCGACTGCCACTGTTCCCGCTGGCGTATGGACTGATACCGGGGCTGGCACAGTTCCACACAGACGGTGTCCGGCTCTTCGGCCTCGATCACCTCGCGGACCAGTTCCGTACTCTCCCGGGAGACATGGGCCGTGCCGACGAGAAGGATATGTTTGTCCCCGACCTCCAGGTGCGTGATATTTTTATTGAGTATCGTTTCCATTCTGTTATAATTTCCTGTTTAAGATTCAAAAGCCGCTGGATAGTATACAGATTTATTTTTTCAACGCAAGCCCTATCGGAGACCCTGCACGTATGACGGATACGCTTCCACCTGAAGAGGAAAACGGAAAAACGGACCGGCTGCCCTTCTACATCAGCACGGGAAACGAAGTGACACTGTTTGAAGCGGCGGTTACGGAACGGCTGCCGGTGATGCTCAAAGGCCCCACGGGATGCGGCAAGACCCGGTTTGTCCAGCACATGGCCCGCCGTCTCGACCGCCCCCTGATCACCGTCGCCTGCCACGAAGACCTCTTCGCTTCGGATCTGGTGGGGCGCTATCTGCTCAAGCATGATGAAACCGTCTGGGCCGACGGTCCCCTGACCCGTGCCGTCCGGACCGGGGCCATCTGCTATCTCGACGAGATTGTCGAGGCCCGCAAGGATACCACCGTCGTCATCCATCCCCTGACCGATGACCGCCGGTCTCTCACCATCGAAAAACGGGGCGAGGAAATCGAGGCACATCCCGATTTTCTGCTGGTCATCTCCTACAACCCCGGCTACCAGTCGGTGCTGAAGGATCTGAAGCAGAGCACCCGCCAGCGGTTTGTCGCCATCGACTTCGGATATCTGCCCCCGGAACAGGAAACCGCTGTCGTCTCCCGGGAGGGCGGAATCGACACCGATCAGGCACGGCAGCTCGTTACCCTGGGGGAAAAGATCCGCAATATCCGGGAACACGGCCTCACCGAAGGGGCCAGTACACGGCTGCTGATCTATGCCGCACGATTGATCGCTGCCGGTATTTCACCGCCGGAAGCGTGCCGTGCCGCCGTCTGCCAGCCGCTGACCGATGACGCCCGCCTTCAGGAAACCCTGAACGACCTCATCGATGATCTGTTCGGATAATGGCAGCGGAATCCTCTTCTGAATCCCCGCTGGACCGGCTGGCCCTGGCTGATCCTGAACTGGCCGAAGAAGTACGCCGCAGTCTGGCGGAGAAACCGGTCGCCATCCCTGATGAGGATGTCGCCCTGCTGGTAGAGGAAATCCTCCACGCCATGAGCCATGATATCGCCTTCGGGGAAATTGTGGCACGGGGATATCTCCGGCTGGCGGGGGAGGTTTCCCCGGAACAGCTCCGTCAGTATCAGGAGGTGGTCCGTTCCTGGGGCGGAAAAGGGCTCCATCTGGGACGGATCATGGCGGAGAACTTCTCGCCGGTGCTGCGGTACGGTCCGCCGGGATTTGCGGACCGGTTTCTGGAGACCGTCCGGACCATGCGGTCGGTGGGGGAATATATTCTCAAGGATCCCGTTCGGACCATTGTCATGTATCTGCGGAAAGGAGAAACGGAAACGGCGTCGGCATTTCTGGCGCTCCTTTCAGAAACCTTTTCCCAGCAGATGCCCTACAAACAGGCCCTTCATCTGTCCCACATCCTGCCCGGCGCGGTCGCCGATCTGCCCCCGTCCCGGCGCATCTGGCAGATGGCACAAATCGGGCAGGTCATCCGCACCGATCCCGCCCTGGCAACCCCGTTTCTCGACGCCATGCAGAAGGGACTCTCCCTGCTCTCCCGGCCGGCCCTGCACCGGTTTGTCTCCGAAGGCATCGAAAAATACCGCCGGAATCCCCGGGTGGGGCAGTCGTTTCTGACCCTCGCCTCGAAGCTGGGGATGGATGCCTATTCCGGTCTTCTGGTCACCGTCTCCCTGGCCCATGTCCGGGATTCCCTGAACCGGTATCTCAAGGCCCGCACCGGCGCGGTACTGTCGGTCCGTTCTTTGTCCACCGTTCCGGATGCCTTTTTCCATCCCGATGAGGAACGCCCCCTGTCCTGTTCCGATGGCCGGTTTATCTATCTTCCCGAAGAAATCAGCCGGTTCGATGACCGGGAACAGAACCGGCATCTCTACAAAACACTGGCCCGGCTCGAATCTGCCGCATACGAGTACGGAACCTTCCATTTTGATCTGGAAAAGGCGGGGGAACGGTGCGGATTTTCGGTGCTGTCCCTGCCCGACGGCGCCCGGGGAGGGTCGGATATGGAAACCTTCGCCCGTCTCTTTCCGGTTCCGGCCCTTGCAATGGACCTCTTTACCATTCTGGAACAGGGACGGCTCCGCATCCTTCTGGGCAGGGATTATCCGGGCATGGTCCGTAACGCCTTTCCGGTAATGATATATGAAGCTGACCGGATGGAACTGTCAGGGCTGACAGCCGGCCTCTACCGCACCATTGCGCTCGGGGAACCGGAAACCGGAACGGCGCTTTCCGAAGCCGAAAGGAACCTGATGGAACGGCTGGCAGGGGAATTCCACCGGAACATCAGCACGGACCCTGCCGTGGAGACCGTGGCGGAACTGGTGTTCGCATTTTACCATGAAACGGCGACCCTGCTGCATTTTCATCCGGGGTCCGGTTATCAGCCCCTGCGGACACCATTCGGCCGGAAGTTCCGCTCCGATCTGGTATACGCCACGTTTCTCCCCTTTGAACAGAAAGCCCGGGCCATCCGGTCCCGTCTGGCCGAAAAGGGACTCCGGGTCTACCGCTCCGATGTGAAGCAGCGGCTCATCGCGAAAAAAGGAACCCTCCACACCGACGATCTGGACGAACTGGTCCGGATGGCCGGACCGGAACCGCAGGGCGAAAATGGTAATGCCGCCCCGCGCCGGATCGATCTTTCCGCCCTCGACCTCGGTGATCTTCTGGGAGAGACAGCGGTGGCGGAACAGAGCGCCGCGCCCTCGCCCCATCCGGCCTTCTGGTACAGGGAATGGGACCGGAACCTGAATGATTATCTTCATGACCATGTACGGGTTCTGGATCACTGGATACCCGAAGGAACCGCTGCCGTTTACGAAGAAACCCTTGAACACCGCCGGGGGCTGGTCCGGCAGATCCGGCACGCCTTTGAACTGCTCAGGCCCGAGGGGCTGGTGCTGTTGCGGAAATGGGTGGAGGGGGATACTTTCGACTATCATGCCATGCTCGACTTCGCCGTGGACCGCAGGGCCGGGCTCATGCCGTCGGACCGGCTCTACATCAAG
>JBEPXL010000037.1:0-13313 GCA_041641935.1 Desulfobacteraceae bacterium
GACCGCCTTTGCGGCCATTGCGCTCTTTCTGCCCTGAGATGCCGCCGCTTGACTTTGGAGCGGAATCAGGCCATATAGAGTGACATTTTTTCCGGACAGAACTGATGACCCAGCACTTCCGGTTTCAGATGCAGAAACCGGACAAGAGAACGCCATGAATACCACTGCCGATTCCCCCAGCCCGTCTTTCTTTCAGGAGCCCTGGTTCAAACGTGCCCTGCCCTTTGCCATTTACATGCTGTTTATCCTGCTCCATGATCTTCTGGCAAGGAGCCTTCCGTCAGGCTATCTGTCCGGGCATCTCCTGACGGTGACCTATCCGCTCCGCATCATCGCCGTCATTGCGGCCCTGGCGGTCTACTGGAAGTCCTATGATGAAATCGACCGGAGCGGCCTGACCCCGTGGGGGGTCAGCTATGCCCTCGTCATCGGAACCATTGTGTTTGTGCTCTGGATCAACATGGACTGGCCCTGGGCGACCATGGGCGATATGGAAGCCTATAATCCACGGACGCTGCCGGAAACGGGATTTTACGCCTTTGTCGCGGTGCGACTGTTCGGTGCATCCGTGGTGGTTCCGATCTTCGAAGAGATCTTCTGGCGATCCCTGGTGCTGCGTTATATTATCAATCCGGATTTTACCAGCGTAAAAGTGGGAACCTTTACCTGGGCTTCCTTCGTGATTTCATCGATTCTCTTCGGCCTGGAACATCACCTCTGGCTGGCCGGAATGGTCGCGGGAATGCTGTACAATTTTCTCCTGTACCGGACCCGGAGCCTGACCCTGTGCATCATCGCCCACGGCATTACCAATTTTCTCCTGGGGGTGTATGTCCTCTGGACCGGATACTGGCAGTTCTGGTAATCATCGCTGATGAATCAACCCCGACAATTATAAATGCAACTGAAGAAAGATATGCAATGGACCTGAGCAATAACCGGATTCCGGAAACCGTACACCATATTCATCTCATCGCCATCTGCGGCACAGGCATGGGAGCGCTGGCGGGAATGCTCCGGGATCTGGGGTACCGGATCACGGGCTCGGATCAGGGCGTCTATCCGCCCATGAGTGATTTTCTCGCGGAAAAAGGAATTCCTGTATACAAAGGATTTGATGCGAAACACCTGGCGGACAGGCCGGATCTGGTGGTGATCGGCAATGCGGTGGTGCGGGAGAATCCCGAAGCCCGTGCGGTGTCTGAAATGGGCCTCCCCTTCTGTTCCATGCCCCAGGCCATCAACCAGTTTATTGCCGGCGACAAAAAAATCCTGATGACCACCGGAACCCACGGCAAGACCACCACAGCCTCCATTCTGGCCTGGGTTCTCTACCGGGCGGGATTCGATCCGGCTTTTTTCATCGGCGGCATTCTCCGGGACTTCGGCAGCAACTACCGGCTCGGCAGCGGGGACTGCATCGTCATCGAGGGAGATGAGTACGATACGGCTTTTTTCGATAAAGGACCGAAATTTCTCCATTACGATCCCCTGATCACGATCCTGACCAGCGTGGAATTCGATCACGCGGACATTTACCGGGATCTGGATCACGTAAAATCGGCCTTTGACCGACTGCTCTCCCGCATGTCGCCGGAAAGCACCCTCCTCGCCTGGGACGGGGATGAAAATATCGGAAAACTGCTGCCGGACCGGGCCTGCCGGGTATTTCTCTATGGACAGAGGCCGGATTCGTTCTGGCGGGTCACCACCGTACATCTGACACCACCGTGGACGGATTTTACGGTACTGAAACAGGGAGAGCTTTTTGGCCGTTTCCGGACCCGCATGGCGGGAGAACACAATCTGTTCAATACCCTTTCAGTAATCGCCGCGGCGGACCGGCTGGGGATTGCCTCCGATGTGATCGCGGAAGCGCTGGCGTCATTTCAGGGGCCCCGGCGGCGGCAGGAAGTCCGGGGGGTGAAAAACGGCATCACGGTCATGGATGATTTTGCCCATCACCCCACGGCGGTGCGGGAGACAATCCGTGGTGTTCGTCCGTTTTATCCTTCGGGACGGCTCATCGCTGTCTTTGAACCGAGAACCAATACCAGTATGCGGCAGGTGTTTCAGGAGGTGTACGCGACCGTTTTTGATGATGCGGATATGGTCTGCATCCGGCAACCGTCACGGCTGGACAAAGTGCCGGAGGCGGAACGGTTTTCTTCAGAACTTCTGGTGGAACGGCTGAAGGAGCGGGGAAAAGCGGCCTGGCATTTTGGGGATACCAACGGCATTATCGGCTTTATCAAAGGAACCGCACGTCCCCGTGACCTGGTGCTGGTGATGTCCAACGGGGGGTTTGACAATATCCACGCGCGGCTGCTGGAGGTGTTGTAGGCGCTGCACCGCAGAAACTGCGGTATTATTTGAATCCAGACCCGAAGCCACAGAGAAGCCCGCATTCTCTCAGGATTGCTCTCTGTGGCTGGCTCATCCGGTCCGCGTCAGTCCGTAAAATTGAGAATCATGCTGTCATTGGGAACAAAGGGCTTCCGGGGCAGCCCCGCCTCTTCTGCCACATAACCGGGCACGGCCACACCGGAATCAAACTGGGCGTATTTGACGAAGGTTCTGCCGTCGATACGGACTTTCATTCCATGAACCGGCTGTTTCAGCGGCACAACCGCAAACACGTTCCGGTACTTTTCCGTCAGGTCCGCATATCCCAGTTTTTCCGCCCGCCTACCCAGATCCACTTCCAGGTAGTTCCGTGCGTCCGCCTGCAGATTTTCCCTGTATTCATCGCTGATTTTCAGCAGAAGATCATCCAGTTTTGTATTCATTGTATATCATCTCCCTGTGTACGCTGAGGATTTCGTTTCAGTTCCAGGGGGAATTTCCAGTATTCCCCCGCGCTGGTCTGTCCTGCAATATGGGGATGATCCGGAGAAAAATCAATAGCTGTTAACTGCTGGAAATATGGTAGCGAAATACTACCATTAAAAACGGAGCATGAAGGGTCACCGACCGGATCAGACGCCCCTGTTCCCTGCAAGCTGATAAGCCCGTTTCCATACGGGTGACATGCTGGCCTGTTTCACCGGCCAGGCAAAACCGAAGTGGCCGCACAGGCGGCAGAAGACATCCATCTGGTCCCGCAGTTCATCCTCCGGGGGCGGCAGGTGCTTTCTGCCGATCCCGAACCCGAATACCCGGTCGATTCCCCCGGCAATGGCGCAGGGATAATATCCCAGCGGTGTTACCCCCAGACCGCAGTCGCTGATGATCCGGCATCCGCAGGAAAAGTCGGCAAAGCGGTACCGGCGCTGGTCCACCGGGGCCACATTGAAGGGGCGGAAGAGACGCGGGGCGCTGCTTTTGTAAGTGTTTTTGATGACAATATCATCGGGAAGACGGTCGAGAACCTGGCGCACCCGCCCCCCTGCCCCGTTGGTACAGAGAACGATGCGCAGGCCGGGCCGGTGCATGTCACGGTAGGTCCGGAGGATGTCGAGTATGGCAAAAAAATCCGGGTGCAGGGTCGGCTCTCCGCCCAGCAGCCGGACCCGCTCCCACGGTGCATCCGCTGCAATACTCTCCCGGATAAACCGGTCAACCTGTTCCGTCGGCATATCCTGCCGGCTCGGCAGTTGTGTGCAGGACCGGTTGCAGTTCCGGCACCGGAGGTTGCAGCGGTAGGTGATGTCCATCTCGACATATTTCCGGCTTCTCTGAAAGGGCCTGCCGGTCTGGCCGACCACCATCCGCTGGGAGCGGATAAACTGCCAGGCGTCGCTTACCAGCCGTTGGAATGTGATATTCCGGTGGATTGCCGGCATTACCACTTCGGAAATATCCGCAGCAGTGCGCCCAGTCCGGTTTTTTCCATCAGCGTCATCAGGTCGGTTTCTCTGCCGGAAAAAGAGGCGATCAGTTCTGCAAAGGTCATTCCCTGTATCCGGCCAAGCCGGGTCAGCGTGGTGTTGAGCAAAAGTTCATTCCCGAAGTTTTCCAGCAGATCCCGGTAAAGAGGGGTTTCCAGGGCTTCAAACAACTGACGGGTGGTCATCCGGGCAAACCGGACCCCTGCGGTTTCATAGGAAGGGCTGCTGCCGATCCGGGGTTCCGTAAATCCGTCATAGGCATCCACTCCCGGCGGAATGCGGAGAAAAACCGGAAACCCGTCCGCCTGAACAGTCCGGATGCTCAGTGCCCGGTTACAGTTGAAGGCCGCATACCAGGGAACCTGAAGTCCTCCCCGGACCATCTCGAAATTCCGGCAGCCTTTGGTTTCGAAAATCACCTTGCGCCGTGCCGAGATCCCCATCCGGTTCACCTCCCGGATCAGTCCCGCGCTGATCTCCCGCGGGTCCAGGCAACCGGTTCTGGGGCCGTATCTGCTGATGTGCAGCCGCCGGTTCCGGCCCTTCTGAAACGATGAAATCCCGCGGAACTGAGGCGCGCGCAGCAGTTCCGGCACGTCCTGAATCGAGAGGTCGTTGCCGCAGCGGCCGTTTCGGGGAACGAACAGGATATGGAGGGCAGGATTGCGGGTCAGCATGATCTGGAACCGTTTCAGGTCGATCAGCGACTCCAGATAGTCATCACAGAAAAAGACCAGCAGGGTCGGTGTTTCTGTGTCAACGACTTCCCTGTGATAATCGGAAAGGGAACTGAGGGCAAACCGGCCTTCAGGGCTTCGGGACAGATCCAGCAGTCTCCGGGCGCTTTCCGTCAGCATTCCGGACGGAACCGCATCCACCGCCTTGAGATCCCTGACCCACTCCGGCGGCAGGGGAATCCGTTCCCGGTTGAGCAGCTCGGAAGCCGCCGAAGCGGTACTTTTGAGGTTGATGCCGACATACCCGCTCAGGACCGAGATCTGAATCAGCCGGTCCAGGTCCGGAGCGCTGCAGTCCAGCATTCCCTCCTGTTCCATCAGGTCGATCAGCATCAGCCCGAACCGGCGGCACAGGGCGTTGAAGGGCCGGTACAGGTGAATTTCCTGAAACAGGGTTTCCGGCGCCTTCAGAAAACAGAGGATGCGGACGAATACATCTTCATACATCTGCTGGGGAACGGCTTCATGAAGGGGATGCCCCTCCGCCGTTTCAAAATCGAGTATCATCTCCCCTGCCCGCAGGATGGCTGCGACCTCCGAGGCATCCCGGGCAGGCCGGCCCGGAAAGACACCTGCGGCTGTGAGCGACTGGAGAATACCGCCAAGCGTCCGGTGCAGCCATGTCCCGTAGGATTCCAGAGGGGTGTGGCAGGTGTCCTGAAATATCTCCGGCGATGTTTTCCGCAGACCGACGGACATCGTACCGGGGAGACGGGAACTGGCGAAATACCATTCCTTCTCCCCTCCGGATGCGGGGCGGGGTTCCCTGTGCAGAAGAAAACGGGTCAGTTCGTGCTGTTGCGCTGCAGAAAACAAAATCAGTCCATCCTCATGTAGTATGCGTCCCGTACACTATAGCACAGACGCTTGAATGCCTCAATTCTTTTCCTGAATTTTTCCTTACATTATCAGCGGCTTTCTGCTATATATAAGGAGTGAACATGATCCACGGTTTGAAGACCGCCCTGCTTCTCCCACCCGCCGTTCTGCGTCCCTCACCTGTGGAAACATTCATCAGCCCGGCAGCCGGAACGACAGGACATTGATTTTCTTCTTGTCTGCCGGAACATGAAGTGATATGAGGAAAGACTCTTTTTTCCGGAAGTCGCTCCTGATCCCAGTTCAGCAGGCATACAGAAAATGACTGTCACAACATCAGAGGTCGGAAAATCCGGCCCCGGCAGGACGTAATCCAGTGACAGACTTTTTCCGGATGTCTGTTCCACGATTGATATTTCCGGTGTAACCCTTATATAAATCCGTAATCCGTGATCCCATTACAGTAAATGCATTTAGGAGGTGCGAATGGAAAAGGACAAGGAACTGGAATTTTACGAGAGGTTGGATACGAAAGGTGTCTCACGAAGAGATTTCATGAAGTTCTGTACCTTCCTCACCGCAACGATGGGGCTGTCTTCATCGTTCGTTCCGAAGGTGGCGGAAGTGCTTGCCTCTCCCAAAAAACGTCCTTCGGTGGTCTGGCTGCACCTGAGTGAGTGTACCGGATGTTCCGAGGCGTTTCTCCGGTCCATGTATCCCTGGGTTGATGAACTGGTGCTGGACATTCTCTCCATCGATTACCATGAAACCATCATGGCCGCTGCGGGACATCAGGCGGAAGAGGCCCTTCACGAGGCCGTGGAAAAGCACAAGGGCGAATTCATCTGTATTGCCGAGGGGGCTGTGGGAACCAAATATGACGGTGCGTACGGAAAGGTCGGCGGAAGAACCTTTCTGGAAATCGCCAAGGACGTGGTTCCCAAGGCGGCCGCGACAATCTGCATCGGCCAGTGCGCCTGTTTCGGCGGCATCCAGGCAGCGGAACCGAACCTGGGCGGCTTTGTCAGTGTCAGCGAAGCAACGGGCGTCAAGACCATCAACATTGCCGGCTGTCCGCCCAACCCGATCAACCTGATCGGCACAATCGTCAACTACCTGCTTCTGGGCAAACTTCCGGCGGTGGACAACCTGAACCGTCCCCTGTTCGCCTACGGGAAGACCATTCATGACCAGTGCCCGCGCCGGGCGCATTTTGAAAACGGCGAATTTGTCGAACAGTTCGGCTCCGAAGAGGAACGGCTCGGTTTCTGCCTCTATCCGGTGGGCTGCCGGGGTCCGGAGACCTACAACAACTGCCCCATCGTCAAATTCCAGGGCGGCACCAGCTGGCCGGTTCAGGCGGGTCACCCCTGCATCGGCTGCAGTGAACCGCTCTTCTTCGACAATATGACACCGTTTTATGATGAAATGTAACCTGGTGCAGGAACGGCCGGCAAAACGCAAGAATCCTTTTATGAAAAAAGGGGGAAAAATATAAATGGCAGACAGAGTTATTATCGATCCGATTACCCGAATCGAAGGTCACCTTCGAATCGAAGTCGAAGTGAAAGGCGGCAAAGTCGTCGATGCCTGGAGTTCCGGACAGCTGTTCCGGGGCATCGAGGTGATTCTGCAGGGGCGTGATCCCCGGGACGCCTATCATTTTGTACAGCGCTCCTGCGGCGTCTGTACCTATGTACACGGCCTTTCATCGGTCCGCGCCGTGGAGGATGCCGTCGGCGTGCAGATTCCGCCCAACGCCCGCATCATGCGGAACCTGCTCAACGGCGCACAGTTCCAGCAGGACCACATTGTCCATTTCTATCACCTCCACGCCCTCGACTGGGTCGATGTGGTGGATGCCCTCAAGGCGGACCCCATCAAGACCGCAAAACTGTCAGACAATGTCAGCAACGCCCCCTGGGGCGGCGCCTCTTACTACAAAGAGGTCCAGCAGCGCCTCCAGACCTTTGTGGACAGCGGCCAGCTCGGGCCGTTCAACAACGCCTACTGGGGCCACTCGGCCTACAAACTGCCGCCGGAAGCCAACCTGATGGCGGCGGCGCATTACATCGAAGCCCTGCGCCTTCAGGCAAAATCGGCGAAGATGCACGCCATCCTCGGCGGAAAGAACCCCCATCCCCAGTCCCTGGTGGTCGGCGGCGTCACCGCGGCCGGTGCGCTCAACCCGGACAAGATATTCCAGTTCCTCCACATCTGGAAAGAGACCCAGAAGTTCGTGCGGGATGTCTACATTCCGGACCTGCTGGCCGTCGCTTCTTTCTACAAGGACTGGGGCGCCATCGGCGGTACGGACAACTTCCTCGTCTACGGCGAATTCCCCGGCAGCGAAAAAGAGCCGGAGAGCTTCCTCTTTCCCAGAGGCATGATCCAGAACCGTGACATGAGCAACATGATGGACGTGGATCAGGATAAGGTGGCCGAGCATGTCACCCATGCCTGGTACAAGGACCATGAGCCGATGCACCCCTTCGGCGGAAAGACCGAACCCGAACACGGCGAATACATGACCGGCGGCAAGCGGACCTGGTGGTTCGGCAAGACCAAGACCGGCAAGTACTCCTGGGTCAAGGCCCCCCGGTATGAAAATGCGGCCTGCGAGGTCGGTCCCCTGGCCCGTGTGCTGGTGGCCTATGCCAAGGGCGATGAAGGAACCAGGAAACTGGTGGACGCCACCCTCAGCAAACTCGATGTGCCGGTGGAAGCCCTCTTCTCGACACTGGGCCGGACCGCCGCCCGCGGACTGGAAACCCTCATGATCGGTGATGCCATGGAAGGCTGGGTCATGGAAATGGTGGACAACATCAGCAAGGGCGACACCAGAACCTATGAACCCTGGGAAATGCCGGACACCGGCAGGGGCTTCGGCCTCAATGATCCCCCGCGGGGCGCCCTGGGTCACTGGATCGAGATCGAAGACAAAAAGATCAAGAATTACCAGTATGTCGTCCCCTCCACCTGGAACTTCGGTCCCCGGTGTGACGGCGGCGTACGCGGCCCGGTGGAAGCCTCCCTCATCGGCACTCCGGTCGCCGATCCCAAACGGCCCCTGGAGGTGCTGCGGACGGTTCACTCCTTCGATCCGTGTCTTGCCTGCGCAGTACACGTGATTGACCCGGATTCCAACCAGGTTTACAAGGTCAAAGTGATCTGACACGGATACCATAACACACCCTTTCGTGTGTTTTTCTTTCCCGCAGGGGCGCGGCACTGTGTCGCGCCCCTGCTCTCTTCCGCCTGCGATTTCCAGTCAGAGCCCCATCAGAACCAGAGACAGATTATTTATCATAAAAGAGACAGCATACGTATGACGTTACCCAATATCATGATTTTAGGTGTCGGCAATGTCCTGCTGACCGACGAAGGCTTCGGCATTCATCTGATCAAGAAACTGGAAGAAGAGTATAATTTCGGTGAGAATGTCTCAGTAGTGGACGGCGGCGTTCTGGGCATTCACCTGCTGGGAACCATTGTCGAAGCCGACCAGCTGCTCGTGATCGATGTGATCAAGAACAACGGCGAACCCGGAACCATGTACCGCATCGATCACGAGGAGATTCCGGAACGGGTCCGGGCCAAGAATTCCCTGCACCAGATCGATTTTCTGGAGACCCTCACCCTCTGTCAGGCCCTGGACAAAGTTCCCCGGACCACTATTTTCGGTGTGGAACCCAAAGACATTACCACCCATTCGATTGAAATGACGCCCCCGGTTGCGGGAAAAGTGGACCGGATGATCACGGTTCTTCTGGAAGAACTGGACCGGCTGGGGGCAGCCTACTGCAAAAAAGGAGATACGGACGAACATGTGTCTTGCAATCCCTTCAAAAATAGTTGAAATCAATGATAACATGGCCGTCATCGATGTGGACGGCGTCCGGCGGGAGGCGAGCCTGCTCATGCTGGAAGACCCGCAGGTCGGGGAATATGTGATCGTCCATGCCGGATTCGCCATCCAGAAGATCGATGAGGAAGCCGCTCTGGAATCACTGAAGCTGCTGCGGGAAGTGGCAGCCCACTGGGATACGCTGGACGAAGGCCGGAACTGACCCGGGCCGCCGATGCGCGGCGGACCCGTGACGGGTGTATCCTCCGGTCCATGCTCAACCCCAACGTCAGAGGGAGGCGGACGTGAGTTTCCTGGAACATTTTCTCGAACCGACGATGATCTGGTTCATAATCGGGCTCATCTGCTTTATCGTGGAATTCTCCGTCCCGGGCGTCATCGTCGGTTTTTTCGGTCTCGGCGCCTGGGTCGTGGCAGTACTGACCTATTTTTTCAAGATCAACCTTCTTGTCCAGCTGATTGTCTTCATCATCACCTCCGTTGCTGCGCTTCTCTCCCTTCGGACACGGATTCTCCCCAAAGACGATTCCTCGATCATCGATGAAACCGATGATTTTATCGGCCGGACTGCCGTCGTCAAAAAAACGATTGTCAGAGGAAAACCGGGACGGGTGACATTCAAGGGAGCGCTCTGGAAAGCGATCACCCTTTCGGATGTAACGCTGGAAGAAGGAGAGTATGTACGGATCGCCGGCAAGGAAAGCATTGTACTTCACGTAGAACCGGTCAAGGAATAGGAGGAGAAAGGGTATGCTGACCTACATCGCCATCGGTATCATTGTCCTGTTGTTCATCGCCTTCATGAAAACCGTCCGGGTGGTTCCCCAGCGCACGGCCTATATCATCGAGCGGATGGGAAAGTACAACCGGACCCTGGAGGCGGGGCTGCATGTGCTGGTTCCTTTTCTGGACAGGGTCGCCTACAAGCGGTCGCTGAAAGAAGAGGCGGTGGACGTGCCCCAGCAGACCTGTATTACGAAAGACAATGTCTCTGTCGGTGTGGACGGCATTCTCTATATTCAGGTGGTGGACGCTCCCAAATCGGCCTACGGCATCGAAAACTACAAATACGCCGTCTCCCAGCTGGCCCAGACCACCATGCGCTCCATCTTCGGCACCTTCGATCTGGACATGACCTTCGAGGCCCGTGATGTGATCAATGCCAAGGTGGTGGAATCCGTGGACGAGGCCAGCGATCCCTGGGGCGTCAAGGTGACCCGGTATGAAGTGAAGGATATCGTGCCGCCCCAGACCATTATCGAGGCGATGGAGCAGCAGATGAAGGCCGAACGGAAGAAGCGGGCCGAAATCGCCGAATCCGAAGGCCAGCGGCAGTCGGAAATCAACCGGTCCGAGGGGCGGCGACAATCCATGATTGCCGAGTCCGAGGGAGAGAAACAGAGACGGATCAATGAAGCCGAAGGCCGGGCCGCCGAAATCGAACGGGTGGCCGAAGCCACCGCCCGGGGAATCGTGCGGATTGCCATGGCGATCAACAAGGAGGGCGGCAAGGAAGCGGTCAACCTCCGGGTGGCCGAGCAGTATATCCTGGCCTTTGAAAAGCTGGCCCGTGAAAACAACACCATGATCATCCCGGCCAATCTCTCGGATGTGGCCGGAATGGTGGGAATGGTCAAGACACTGATCCAAACGGAACAACAGCCGGACCATCAGACAGCGATACCGGCAGAGAAAAACCAGCCGGGCGTCAAATGGGATTTACCAAAAACATAACAGCATGAAAGAACCATCTGTCGGAAAAGGCATCCGCATCAACGGTATTGTGCAGGGGGTCGGTTTCCGGCCCTTTGTCTATCAGACGGCCCGGAAGCACCATATCACCGGAACCGTTGCCAATACATCTTCGGGGGTGTTGATTCATGCCGAGGGAACCCCTGAGAATATCCGGGCATTTGAACAAAACCTTACCGAAACACCACCGCCGCTGGCCCATATTACCGATGTCCGGAGCCATTCGGAACCGGTCCGGGGAGATGACATCTTCGCCATCATCGGAAGCAGCGGCGGAGAAACAGCCGCCACCCTGATTTCACCGGATGTGTCCGTCTGCGCCGACTGTCTCCGGGAAATGTTCGACCCCGGCGACCGGCGGTACGGATATCCCTTCATCAACTGCACCAACTGCGGTCCCCGTTATAC
The DNA here is from genome assembly GCA_041641935.1 of Desulfobacteraceae bacterium. Taxonomy (GTDB): domain Bacteria; phylum Desulfobacterota; class Desulfobacteria; order Desulfobacterales; family Desulfococcaceae; genus JBEPXL01. The sequence goes on from JBEPXL010000037.1 coordinate 11,415, forward strand.
CATCATCAACGACATCCCCTATGACCGGCCCAAAACCTCGATGGAAGTGTTCCGGATGTGCCCGGCCTGCCAGGCCGAGTATGACAGTCCCGAAGACCGGCGCTTCCATGCCCAGCCCAATGCCTGCCCGGTATGCGGCCCGTCGGTGACGCTCTGTGACCGGTCCGGCCGGCCCCTGGAAACCGGTGATCCGGTCCGGGAGACGGCCCGGCTTCTGAAGGCGGGACATGTGGTCGCCGTCAAGGGACTTGGCGGATTTCATCTGGCGGCAAACGCGGAAAATGCCGACACGGTCCGGCGTCTCCGGGAACGGAAACGGCGGGAAGAGAAACCCTTTGCCCTCATGTCACCGGACCTGGCGCATATCCGCCGCTATGCGGAGGTGACAGACGAGGAAGCGGAGCTTCTGAATACTTTCCAGCGCCCCATTGTCCTGCTGAAAAAGCGTGAACCCAGTGCCATTGCCGGACCGGTCGCGCCGGGAAACCGGTATTTCGGGGTCATGCTCCCCTGCACGCCCCTGCACTATCTGCTGCTTCAATCCGAAGAAGGACCGTTTACGGCACTGGTGATGACCAGCGCCAACCTGAGCGAAGAACCCATCGTCATCGACAATGCAGAAGCCTTCCGGCGACTGGGGGACATTGCCGATTATTTCCTGATCCATAACCGGGAGATTTACCTCCGGAGCGATGATTCCATCGTCCGCCGGGTATCCGGTGCGGTCCGGTCCATCCGCCGGTCCCGGGGGTATGCGCCCATGCCCGTGTTTCTCCGCAGTGAAATGCCCCCGGTTCTCGGCTGCGGCGCGGAACTGAAGAGCACCATCTGCCTGACCAAAGGCCGTAACGCCTTTCTGAGCCAGCACATCGGGGATCTGGAGAATCTGGATACCTATAATTTTTTCCGGATGACAGTGGAACACCTGAAGCGGATTCTGGCCATCACGCCGGAGATCATCGCCCACGACCTCCACCCGGACTACCTGAGTACACGGTATGCACTGGAGCAGGAAGGGGTACAGAAGGTTCCGGTGCAGCATCACCATGCCCATATTGCCAGTGTGGTGGCAGAAAACGGTCTGCATGGACCGGTGATCGGCCTTGCCTTTGACGGAACCGGCTACGGCAGCGACGGGGCCATCTGGGGCGGTGAAGTGTTGACGGTGGAAGGGAAAACATGCCACCGTGCGGCCCATCTCCAGTATATGCCCATGCCCGGCGGCGCGGCTGCCATCAAAGAGCCCTGGCGCATGGCGGCGGCGTATCTGGAGGAAGCCTTTGATGATCCCCCGGATGATATGGACCTGCCGTTTCTCCGGACGGTGGAACCGGAGAAGCTTCGGATAATCCGGTCCATGATCCGGAAGCGGCTCAATGCACCCATGACTTCCAGCCTGGGACGTCTGTTCGACGGGGTTGCGGCGCTGCTGGATATTCGTCAGCGGGTGACCTTCGAGGGACAGGCGGCCATGGAACTGGAAATGATGGCGGACCTGGATGCGGAGGGACTCTATCCGTATGAATGGCGAACGATCGGTGAAAACGGGCGGGAAATTCTGCTCCGGCCCGTATTGACGGGGATACTATCCGATCTGCGGAACGGGGTATCGACACCGGTCATCAGCGGAAGATTTCACCGGACCCTGATTCATCTGTTTACCGACCTGTGCGGAACGCTGAAACAGGAAACCGGACTGAACCGGGTGGCCCTGAGCGGGGGTGTGTTTCAGAATGCCATTCTGCTGGAGGGGATGATCCGGTCGCTCACGGGGAACGGATTCGAGGTGTTCACCCACACGCAGGTTCCCGCCAATGACGGCGGTATTGCCCTGGGGCAGGTGGTGATTGCCGGTTGTCATTGATTCTTGTATTCTTCTATTTTGAGATTCTTAGAATT
>JBEPXL010000038.1:0-4918 GCA_041641935.1 Desulfobacteraceae bacterium
GGCGCCATGATTTCCGCCATCTGTGACGCGGATCTCTTCGCCTATGCCTTCGACACCGTCGCCTACGCGATCCAGCCCCGGGGAACGAGCCTGGCTCACTGGGAAGAGGCACTGGCCGGCATTCACGCCAACGGCGGCACCTCCTGCGGTGTGCCGCTGGAGTGGATGCGGCGGCAGGGCCAGCGGGTGGAGCAGATCGTCATGATCACCGATGAGGGCGAAAACACAGCACCGCGCTTCAAAAAGGCATATTCTGATTATGCCGAAACCCTGAACGTGCAGCCGGACGTGTTTTTCGTCAAGATCGGGTATGCCGCCCGAATCCTGGAACAGGACTGCGCCGAACTGGGCGTCGTCTCCAGCGCATTCGAGTTTCGCGGCGATTATTACGCGCTGCCCAACATCATCCCGATGCTGACGCGACCTTCGACGGCGGAGCTGGTGATGGAAATCCTGAACTATCCGCTGCCGCAGCGTAAGGAACGATGAACGTCCACGACCTGATCAACCGGATGGCCGGGGCCGAGTCGGATTTTCTCAAATCCGAATTTCTGGCCCCGGTCCTGCCCGGTGGAAAGGTCCGCGTCCGGATCGCGGGTGTGGTCTGTACACTGGATGTGACCGGCACACCCGAACCGGGCTGGGCCGTCCTGAAGCCGGTCACCCTGCACCAGGCACGGGTGACCGACACGCCCTCCCTGCGGCAGATACGGGACTACCTCGCCCTTTTCCCGGCGGTCCGGCTCCTGCTGATGTCGCGGAAAGGCGCGGACTGGCTCGCCCTGCCCGCCCACCGGGGGGACAGCCGGTTCGCTCTGGATGGTCCGGTGCAGGTCCATTTCGTCTCCGGCGGCGAACCGTTTCAGCAGATCATCGCCCGCTTCGACGGGGGCCATTTCTGGTTTCAGGAAACGGACCGGCGGCGCAATCCGGCCGTGGCGGCCTATCTCCGGGAGTCCTTTTCCGCAGAAGTTCCGGCGGAAGAACTCCGGAAACCGACGCTGACCGCCGAGGAGCGGAATGCCTATCGTCTGCTGTTCCGTGCCGTTGAAGAAGCCCGCCGGGACAAGGTCGAAGTGCGTCTTGCCGATGCCCTGGCCCATGCCGGGGCGGTCTTTTCCTCCTATATCGAACGGGACGATGCCCTTACCGTCTCATTTCAGGTGGATGGGCAGTCCCACCGCTCCACTGTCCGGAAGAATGATCTGACGGTGCTGACAGCCGGTATCTGCCTGGACGGTCAGGACCGGGAGTTTGATCTGCAGAGTCTGGTGGGGGTTCTCCGCGAAGGGCAGCGGCTGCATGAGATTTACTGGATGGATGAATAAGGGAAACAGCCTGCATCATGCGAGATAAATTCTACCACGAAAGCCTCTACCGAGGGGATGCGAGTCTGCAGAAACTTTCCAATTGCAGGCTGGCAGTCTGCGGGGCCGGGGCAGTGGGGTCGAACCTGGTGCATCATCTCATGCGGCAGGGACTCCGCCGGGTACGGGTAATCGATTTTGACCGGGTGGAGACCCACAACATCAGCACCCAGAGCTATGCGGAAAATGAAGTGGGCATGTTCAAGGTGGAAGCGCTCCAGGCTGAACTGTTCCGTGCTGTCGGTGCGGAAATCGATCCGGTGCGGAAAAAACTGACGGACCGGAATGTGCGTCCGCTTCTCAAGGATGCCGATCTGGTGGTGGACGGCTTCGACAATCACGAAGCCCGGTCCCTGGTGACAGAACACTGCCGCTCCGCCGCAATCCCCTGCGTTCACGTCGGCCTCAGCGCGGAATATGCCGAAGTGGTCTGGAATGAAACCTACCGGGTTCCAGGCGATGTGCTTGAACCGGATGTCTGTGATTATCCCATGGCCCGGAACCTGATTCTCTTTGCCGTCGCCCTGGCCGGGGAAGCGGTGGTTCGCTTCGTTCTTGCCGGCGAGTGCCGGAATTTTGCCTTTACCCTGAAGGATCTTGCCATTTCAGAAGTTCCCGCCTGCTGATCCCCGTTCCTTTTCACAGATCAGGATTGACAAATCTGTTCCCATACCTAATATATTTTAGCTGATCCAAATCCTTTTGGATCAGTGTTGTTAAATGGTTGTTGAAGGTGCAGGGAAGCAGCAGGCATCTTTGCACCTGCCTCAAAGCACATTTCTATTTGAGGAGTACCTGCCATGTCCATATGTTTTGCAGCTCCCTCCGACCCCAACTGCAATGGCCCCAAGCCGGACGTCGCCGACAGCGCACTCACCGGCCATATGTGTGAGTACTGCGTTTCACTGCGCGACGTGATTCTCAAGACCAGCAAGGAAAACCGGAAGCGAATCCGCCGCATCAACCGGATGAAGGGCGACACTTCGACGGTCACGTCCCGGAAACACAAACAGATCACCGAGGAGGTTGAAAAGGCAATCCGCCGGGTGTGGCGGACCTCTCTGGGCGGCGCAAAGCCGCCATGCAAATATGCCTTCCTTGTGTGCGGTTCCCTTGCACGGCGGGAGCCCGTGACCTATTCCGATATCGATGCCCTTCTTGTACTGGAAAAAGACGATCCTGCCACCCGGAAATTCTTCACCCAGGCTGCCGAAAAGATGCAGAAAGCACTGGCCATTGCCGGGGGCCAGCATACCCAGTTCAAATTCTGCCCCGGCGGCCTGAGCCCGGTCTACATCTGCGGAACTCCCGAAAGTGTGCTGCACTACCTCGACGAGCAGGCCGAACTCGGCAACAATCATGTACTGGGCGCAATGCAGACGCGCATGGTGTATGGTGATCAGGAAATTTCCGATGCCTACGAGGAATCCTGCTATGCCAAGCTCCGGGGCCGGCAGTCCAGAAAGAGCAGACAGAAGCCGCCCTGCAATCCCCGGCAGGCGATAGCGAATATCGAAGAAATTCTGGGGCGCAAGGATGTTCCCTGGAGCCTGGAAGGGTTCAAGGCCCCGGAAGATGATGATCTGGTGGTGAACCTCAAATCCCAGTTGTATCGCCCGGTGCATCTTGTGGTCACCGAACTGGGGCTCTACTACGGCGTGCCGGGATGGAGTACCCGCGAAATCCTTGCCAATCTTGCCGAAGCCGGGCACATGTCGGTGGAGCTGGCTCACTATCTGTTCAACCTCCTCGATGACGTGGGATTGCTGCGGATTGAACGGCAGCTCGAAGCGGGGACGGAGTATGAACTGGTCCGCCTCCGTGAAATCACCCGCAACGACACCTTTGAGGACGAGCGCGACAGGGATGCAGTGCATAATGAACCGCTGGCGAACTGGAAGCGCATCGCCGCAGTACGGATCAGCGCCAAGCGGGTCCGGCTGTTCTGGGAGATGACAGAACATTTCGTTGAAATGAGCAAGCAGGGCATGGTGGCAAAGTGGGATGCAGTCGGACGGATTCAACCGATGAAGGCGGCGGAATTCCGTAAATATGCGGGTCTGAAAGGCTTCAGGAAAAAGTCCATGTTCAGCAAAAAACCGCATGTGCTGCAGTCCATACATGACAAGCTGGTGGAATATCACGGAATGGCCAAACCCATGATCCGCTCACGCCACATGGCGCTCATGGAAATCCGTGATCTCGGTCTGCAGTACCTTTCCCGCAAGAGCGGCAAAAGCAAACATACCATGAAAGCCAGAACCGTTGCCACTGTCACCTATCAGGCCGACAAGCGTCTGACACTGGAACAGACACGGGCACAGGCCCTTTCGGACCGCATCAACAAACCGACACGGCATGTCAAGCCGGTCGGCGGACACGGGGCGGCCATCCGCTTTGAGCGCGTTGCCAAACCCGGCGGAACGGCGGTGTCCGGCGTGGAACTGATGAACGCTGTGGAGCAGGGACCGCTGCAGGGACAGGTGGAACTGTCCGGAGAGGATGAAAAAGACCTGTATGCCATGAAGAAGCTGCTCAAGACCCTCGATAATGAAAAACTGCTGCAGGCGGGCCTGAAAAAGCTCGAATACGCAGATGACAAAAAGCGCGCCGCCTACCGTGTCATCATCGAGCATGAACGCCTCATATGGGCCAAAACCGGAAAACCCGTGGATACAATGGCCACCCTCCGCGGTGATCCGCCGCGCACCGCCCTCTATTCGATGGATCTCGCCGGTCGCCTCTACGCAAGAAATTTCGACTCCCAGGACAAGCGCGGGGAATTCGCCCATTCCTCACTTCTTGCAGGGGACGAAGCCATCTGTGCCGGTTGCATCAAAGTGAAGGCGGGGCGGCTCATTGAAATAACCAACACCAGCGGTCATTATCAGCCGGAAATTCGCCATCTGCTCGATGTGTGCAGGGAAATCTGTGATGTATATGACCCCATCGGCGATGGCTATGCTCTCATCGGCGATTTCCGGTTTGAACTGGAGGCCACGCGCCGGGGACGCCAGGCAACGGGCCATTACCGGATACCGCTCCTGCTCTTCTGTGATCTTGGCATGAATGTCCCTGATATCGTGGACTTTGAAGTACACCGGCATGATGCCAACGGAACATGGAAATACGTCAACCCGCGCAAGGCCGAACGCCGCGGCGGGTATCCCGAAGACATGAGCCTGAAAAGCCAGCGGCGGGTCATGCGGAACATCGGACTGGGGACACATCGCCTCAATTAGTACCGATGCAATGCTGTTTCTCCGGATGTCAGGACGGCCCCTTCAGCACATGCGCGTCCAGCACAAAGCAGGTGAACTCACCCTCAAATACCGGCACGGTTCCCCGGTAGACCGTCACAGAAACCGTCTGTTTTTTGCCATTTACAGCCTGAACGCTCGCCTCGGCAATCACCGTCTCGCCGACCTTCACCGGTTTCAGAAACCGTACATCCGCGCCGCCGAGAACGACGTTGGGATGATTGACGGCGATCATGGCCGCATAATCGGCCTCTCCGAAGATGAATCCGCCATGAACCAGTCCGCTGTCAT
>JBEPXL010000038.1:4928-13279 GCA_041641935.1 Desulfobacteraceae bacterium
GCTGTCATCGGCGGCCATCTGCTGTGTCGTCGTGAGGCTGACCCGGCTGAATCCTTCGGACACTTCCACCGCTTTGCCGCACAGTTCTGGATCGATTCGGTTGTGTGTGATGATTTCCATAGTATTCCTTTCATACAGCGCAAGTTGTTTCGTTACCGGAACGCCCTGACAATCCAGCCGGTCCGGCGGGGATGGAGCAGGGTCGCCATGAGCCAGAGGTAGCTTTTCTCTCCTTCGATGATGCGGAGCATGAATTCGGCGAACTCCCCTCTGCACCGGTTCAGGAGAAATTCACACGCCCTGGGTCTGGGATAGAAAAGACTGGCAATCCACCCGGCACAGCGGGTTTCCGGCATCATTCTTTTTCGCAGTATCCGGCCATAGGTTTCCAACGCCTCTTTTTCTCCCGCCAGTGCGGCGGCAACTGCATCCGCCGCGATGGTCGCACCTTTCAGCGCAAAATAGATGCCTTCTCCGGTGATAGGATCAGTGAATCCGGCCGCATCCCCCACCAGAATACCTCTTTGAGTTCCGAACCGGCTGCCCGGTGAAGGGGAAAAGGGAATAAACTGTCCCCTGCAGGTGCGGATTTCCGTATCGTCCGTCAGCCCCTTGCTTTTGATATAGGCGTTGAGAGAGGATTTCAATGCCCGTGGATCGCCGGAAACAGTGAGAACGCCGATGGAAAGATGGTCTGATTTGGGGAAGAGCCATCCGTATCCACCGATGGCCGGGAGGAAATCGAAGTGGGCCTCTCCGCGACGGGAACCGGCAATGTCTCTTCCGATGCCGTACAGTTCCGCTTCCAGTGCCCACATCTTCCGGGCCTGCACCCGAAGCCCAAGGGCGCGGGCGGTTCTGCCGCTGACGCCGTCCGCGCCGACGAGTATCCGTGCGGCGATCTCTCCTTTCGAGGTTTCCACCTGAAGGTTTCCCGCCTCTCCGGAAAGGGAGCGAAAAGCAACGCCGTCCCGGACTTCCGCCCCGGCGGCCTTTGCTTTCTGCACCAGAAGATGGTCAAAGCGGTCCCGGGAGACCATCGCCAGAAACGGAGCAGAAAGCCGTTTCCGGGCCAGCGCCCGTCCGTCGATACCGAGATGGAAGGTGTGGGAGCGGTCTTCGGCCACTTCGTCAACAGGAAATGGAAGAAGCGCCAGGGTCCGGGAGGTCAGGCCGCCTCCGCAGGGCTTGTACCGGGGCAGGCGCTGCTTTTCGATGATGAGGCAGTCAATCCCCTGTTTCGCCAGCAGGTATCCCAGAAACGCCCCCGCAGGCCCGGCGCCCACGATCACCACGTCCGCTGTTTCCATCCATCCTCCTTTTTTCCCGACGGTTCCGGTTCTATTTTTCCTTCTTTCCGGCCATGAAGGCTTCCAGATCCGCCGCTTTCATTCATTTTCGGCTTTGCGGCGGCGGATGACAATCCGCTTTTGTCAACAACCTATTTCGTCCAGTTTTCGACGCGCAGCCCCGCCACACGACGAAATTCGGTTTCGTTATTCGTCACCAGTATCAAATTCCGGCTCAGCGCCTGGGCGGCGATCAGCATATCAAGAGGTCCGATTGTTTTCCCCCTCTTCTCCAGGGCGGCACGTATTTTTCCATATGAGTCAGCCGAAGCTTCATCGTAGTCAAGAACCTCAAAAGGAAGAAGAAAGTCAGACAAGCGCTGTCGGTTTTTCTGTATGTGAACGCTTTTTTCAACGCCGTATCTGAGTTCGGAAACGGTGATGGAAGAAATTCCGATTTCTCCGGCTTCAAACCGGTAAAACCGTCCAATCACCTCAACCGGTCTGCGATTCATGATATAAATGCAGATATTGGTGTCGATGAGGTACTTCATATCATTCAAACAGACCTTCCAGACCTTCCCGCTGTTGCTGCACATCCGGTTGATCACGTTCTGTCATCAGCGGTTCTTCATATTTCAAAAGATTGTTTTTCCAGATGTCCCAAACCGCTGTATTCTTTGGTATCAGCAGGACGCCCTCTGCCACCTTTTTGATGTAGACTTCGTTCCCTTCAAAGCGAAACGCTTTTGGCAGCCGAACGGCCTGGCTGCGACCATTTTTAAACAGTTTTGCGGTTTTCATACGCATCCCTCCTTCCGATATATTCCAAATAATATAGATCATCCGGTATGAAATCAATACCTGTTCTGCTGCAATCAGTACAGCAAACCAGCGCAGACATCAATCATACGAATCAACTCCCCGGCCTCCTCTTGACGACACCCCCAATCCATGCGCATTGTATTCGTGATAGCTGTGACGTTATCGCTACCATCCATCGGACACTGAATCCAACTTACAAACATTCGCAAAGGAAACGGCATGACGACACGAAAACTACAGGGATTTATCGTCTACTGTTCCCCCGGAGGAACCACCCGGCATGTGGCCCGGATCATTGAAGACAGTCTGGAAACCCTGGGGGTTCCGTTGTCGGTCTGTGATCTGGGAGAAGGAGAGGATGTTTCACAGATAATCGCCGATATCGAATCGGCAGGGGCCGATGCATGTCTTTTCATCGGATCACCGGTCTATGTCAACCATGCGGTCCCGCCAGTGACGGATTTCATCGACCGGCTGCCGGAGAATACCGGCGCATCGGCGGTTCCCTTTGTCACCTGGGGCAACGTCTCCAGCGGCATCGCCCTTCATGAAATGGGGCAGTCCCTCCACGCAAAAGGCTTTCACATTATGGGCGCGGCCAAAGTGGTGGCGGCCCACTCCATGCTGTGGCGGGCTCCGGACCCGCTGGGGGACGGTCATCCGGACCTGAACGACGACGCCATCATCCGTGATCTGGTCCGTTCCGTGTACGAAAAACTGCAGAAACGAACCGGAAAAGAGGTTCCCCTGTCCGCTCTGGACTACCAGCCCGGCGAACTTCGGCAGGAAATGGAGAAAACGACCCTGCAGATGGCCAAGGGGCACATGCCGAAACGGAAGGTAAACCAGGCGGAATGTATCCAGTGTGATGTCTGTAAAGATATCTGCCCCGTCGATGCCATTACCCTGGACCCGTACCCCGAATTCGCGGATTCCTGTATCGCCTGCTTCAGTTGCGTCCGGGAATGTCCCGAAGAGGCGATCAAGACCGACCTGACCCAGCTCGAAGCGCACTTACGCACCCGGGCCGGTCAGTTGAACGAACAGCCGCTCACGCAGGTATTTCTGTAAAGGAGAAAGAGAGATGAAAGTACTGGTTGTTTACTATTCCATGTTCGGCCATACCCTTGCGCTCGCCAGTGCCGTAAAGGAAGGGGTGGAATCCGTGGACGGCATCGAGGCCGTCCTCCGTCGCGTGCAGGAATTCGATATGGTGGAAAAGATCATCGACAACAACGAAGCCGCCAAAACAATCCGGGAACAGCAGAAGGATATTCCGGTCTGTACCCTGGATGATCTCCGGGAGGCCGACGGTGTCCTGATCGGTTCCCCCACCCGGTACGGCAACATGACCGCGCAGATGAAACAGCTGATCGATTCGACCGCCGATCTCTGGATGAAGGGGGCAATGGAAGGCAAACCCGCCGGTGTCTTTACATCGACCGCCTCCACCCACGGCGGACAGGAGACGACCCTGCTCACCATGATGACGCCCCTGCTTCACCTGGGGATGATCATTGTGGGCGTTCCCTATTCGGTTCCGGGGATGATCCATACCGAAGCCCGTGGCGGAACCCCCTACGGCGCGACCACCATCGCCGGTCCCCAGGGAGAACTTCAGCCGGCCGCCGAAGACCTGGAGATCGCCCGAACCCTCGGAAAACGGGTCGCGGAAACGACGCGCAGACTTCGTGGGTAAGGACGGCTTCTGCTGTACCGGTTGCCTGCCATGCATTTCCCGGAGTGCGGGGATGCTTCCCCGCACTCCGCTCATACGTTCCGGGGACAGGGGTTACGCCGGTACCGGCTCGCCTCTCCGCTCCCGCAGCATTTTCGTACCGAAGATCAGCGCCGCCGCCACAGCGATCAGGATCGCACCGAACAGGGGCCGGTAGAAAATCCACGCAATGGCGATGGTGATCAGAGCAAATCCCGCTGCCAGGAGAAAGGCGATCAGCGCCACGCCCTTTTCGGCCAGGTTCCCCAGAAAGGGAATCACATCCATCACCACCGAAATGGGCCGGAAGACCATCAGAAGGCCGATGAACATGACCGCGAGCCCCGCAAACCGCAGAATCCAGGTCATGGTCGCGTTCCGGTCCCTGGCCTTTCCGAAAATCTCCTCGGAGGACCGGCTTCCGGTGGAAAATTCCTCCAGTGTTCCGCTGACACGGCTGACGTACGGTACAAAGGTGCTGCCGGACTGCTGGGCCACCACCGTCACCGGCTGGGGGTTCACGACGGCATAGGTCACTTTGAGATCACCGATGGCCGGTGACTGGGCGTTTTTCCCCACATAATAGCCGCCGGGGATGAAGGTGGCCCTGTCCTGGAACGCCGCCGGCAGGGCGGACCGGATCTGCTCTTCCGGCAGCGGTTCAAATGTACTGATCCGGCTGACGAACCGTTCCGGCAGCTGATAAGCGCCGAGGGTGACATTGCGGGCCATGACGGTTCTGCTTTCCAGGGGCATGGCGGGCGGGTTGGCATGGCCTGCCGTCTTTTTGAACTGACCGGAGTCGATCCGCCGGTCTGACCAGACCTTGTTATAACTGTATTGGGTCTGTTTCACTTTCTTGCCGTCCGCTTTGGTTACGGTCTTTGTCGACCGGTTCTCCCGCCACTGGTACATCTGGACCGTCCGTTTGAGCTGGAGGGCGTTGACGGCGATCCCGGCCGGCATCATTTCGGCGGCACTGCGGTTTCCGAAGGTGAGCATATCCACCGTCTGTCCGCCGGAACCGGTGCTGTAGGGAGCAAAGGTATTTCCCTGCTGGCGGGCGATGATACTGACCGGCTGGGCCGGTTTCACCATCTCGTACCGGATGCGGACATCCCCCACCTGCGGCGACCGGGGATCTGCACCGATGTAGAGGCCACCCTGGAACAGATGAACCTTTCCCCCCAGGCCGGAGGGCAGATCCGGCGGCAGTTCCCGGAGGACCAGCGGTTCAAACCGGTTCATGTCCCGGATATACCGTTCCGGCAGCTGAAACGCGCCCAGGGTAACCCGCTTGGTCGCCAGCCGTCTGCCCTGATAGGGCATGGCCGCCGGATTCTGATGGCCCTGTGTCTGTTTGAAGGCGGCGGAAGAGATCAGCTTGTCCGACCAGCCTCTGCCGTAGGAATAGGTGGCCTGCGTCACCTCCTTGCCGCCCAGCTTTTTGCCGGTCCGGGAACCGCCGCGGTTTTCCTTCCACTGGTACATCTCCACGATGCGGGCCAGCTTGATGGCGTTGGCGGAAACGCCCAGTTCCCTGTCCGGAATGTTCGAAGCGGAGGTTGCTGTACCGGTGACATGGATCAGTTTTCCTTCGTTCTGCGGATCAATCCGGTCCGCCGGCACGGAGACGGGCCGGGGGAGATTTCCTTCGGCATCCGTAAGCATTTCATCGGTGGTGGCAACGCCGGTGACATGCACCAGTTTGCCCTCGTGCTGCGGGCTGACCTGATCGGGAGGGACCGAAACGACGGAACCGGCTCCTTCCTTCAGTGTTTTGTACCGTTTGACGGCCCGGCCTTCGTTCCAGAAGAGCAGCGGAAAACCGATCAGAAAGATAATGAGTCCGATCACCACGCCCTTGACGGCCCCTCCCATGCGGCTGAACCAGGATTCTTCGCTTTCCTCCACATAGGCGTCTTCCGCTGTCTCCACTTCCGTTACCGTATCGTCGGCCGCGACAATCTCCTCGGAGAACTCTTCCGTTCCGCCGGTCTCTTCCACATAGGCATCGGTCGGATCACCTTCTTCGTAAAAGGTGTCTTCTGCGGCGGCCTCTTCATCGGACGCTTCCGCCGCCAGAGCCGGTTCTCCTTCTTCGGTGATTTCCTCCTCTGCATATTCTCCGGATTCTTCCGGTTCCGGGGCTTCCCCGGCCGGTTCACCGGTTACGATTTCCTCTTCCACGAACTCTTCCTCAACCGGTTCCTCGTAGGGTCCGGGTTCGGCGTCCTCCGCGACGGGGCCTTCCTCGATGAATTCCTCTTCGGGTGGTTCTTCAGGAGGGGACTGCTCTCCCGTGTCATCGGTTTCGTCCGTCTCTTCGATGAACTCCTCTTCTACCTTTTCCGGTTCCTGCTCTTCGCCTTCAAAGCGTTCATCATCGGCCATGACGCACCTCCTGTGGGTGGAATACGGGGTGGAAAGAAAGGATTTCTGACAGAAGTTCGGGTTGAAAGGATATTGACTTCACTTGAGAAGCCGAATAGTGTAATGCCTTTTTTACAAACCGGCGGCAGGGATACCACCGGCTGCGACCACTGCCGGACATTCTAACAATAAGTGTAATGAAGATCAATTCAATAGCCAACCGCTATCTGTTCGTTGAAATGCTGTCTCCGTTTCTGGTCAATGTGATGTTTTTCACGCTGATCTTTCTGCTGACGGAGATTCTCGAAATCACCAACATGATCGTCAACTACAAGGTCGGGCTCTCCAGCATTGCGCTGCTGCTGGCCTATTCCATGCCCTACTTCCTTGTCTTTGTCCTGCCCATGTCGGTGATGATGGCGATCCTGCTCACCTTTCTCCGGATGTCCAGCGACAATGAAATCATTGCGTTAAAATCGAGCGGCGTCAGTGTCTATCAGCTGTTGCCGCCGGTGCTGGTCTTCTGCCTGATCGGTACCCTGCTGACCGGGGTCATGATCATCTACGGCATGCCCTGGGGGCGGCTCTCCATGAAGCAGCTGACCATCGAGGTGGCGAAGTCGAATATCGATATCGGACTGAAAGAGCGGACCTTCAACAACAGTTTTGAGGGAGTGATGCTGTATGTGAACCGGATCGACATGCAGAGCAAAGATCTGATCGACGTATTCATTCAGGACGAGCGGACACCGGGAACCGTTCTGACGGTGATCGCACCGCGGGGCCGGCTGTTCAGCGAACCGGACAGGCTGGTGTTTCATCTGCGGCTGTACAACGGAACCATCAACCAGGTCAGTCTCGACAGCCGGATGGTCAACGCGGTCCGGTTTGACACCTATGACATCAATCTTGATCTGCAGAAGGCAGCGGCGCATCTGGGTTCGGGCAAGAAGGATGAAAAAGAGATGTCCATTGCAGAACTGCATCACTATCTGGAGAATGCCCCGGAGCGGAATTCGCAGTACTATAGCACACTGCTCGAATTTCACAAGAAATTTTCCATCCCGTTCGCATGCTTTTCGCTGGGGATTCTCGCCGTTCCCCTGGGGATACAGTCAAAATCGGCCCGTCGCTCTTTCGGACTGGGGCTGGGACTCGCGCTTTTTCTGCTCTACTACCTGATGCTCTCCGCCGGGCTGGTCTTCGGTGAAGAGGGACTCTATCCGCCCCTGATCGGCATGTGGGTTCCCAATATCGTTACCGGCGGCATCGGGGTTTATCTGCTGGTGCGGACCGTAAAGGGACATCCGATCTACATTGACCTGTTTCCCCGGCTCTTTCGATGGATGCGGAAACCGAAATGAAAACGATACTGTTCTATCATCTCTTCCTGCTGATCGGCATCATCGCCGGACTGCCGGTGATCCTCGCCCGGGTACTCACCTCCCCCAGACGCCGGGCCACTGTGCTGCAGCGGATGGGGATCACCGCGCTGCCGCCCCGCCGGAAGCCGGGCCGGGGACGCATCTGGGTCCATGCCCTTTCCGTGGGAGAGGTCATCTCGTCCGTCCCGCTGGTCAAAGCGATGCGGGAACGGTTTCCGGATCAGCCGGTCTGTTTTTCGGCCTCTACCCGCACCGGTTTTGAAACGGCGCGTCAGCGCCTGGAAAAGGATGTTGAAGCCCTTTTCTATTTTCCCTATGATCTTCTGTTTTCGGTCCGGCGGATCGTGAAACGGGTACAGCCCGATTTCATGGTGATCGTGGAGACGGATATCTGGCCCGGTCTGCTGTGGGAAATGGACAGCCGGTCGATTCCCGTCTTTCTGGTCAATACCCGTCTCTCCCAAAAATCCTTTACCGGATACCGGCGGTTCGGCAGCCTGCTCCGTCCGGTCTTCCGGCGGTTTGCCCGCGTCTGTCCCCAGTCCCGTGCCGACGCGGAACGGTTCCGGAAACTGGGGGTTCCGCCGGAAAAAATCATCATCACCGGAAATATCAAGTTTGATCAGCCGGTCGAACCCCTGTCCGCCACGGAACTGGAGAGCCTGCGGCAGCGCCTCCGGATCGATCCGGACCGGCGGATCATTGTCGCGGGCAGCACCCATGAAGGAGAGGAAACCATTCTGGCAGAAGCATTCCAGCATC
>JBEPXL010000039.1:0-13139 GCA_041641935.1 Desulfobacteraceae bacterium
GGATGACCGTCACCCAGGTCTGGACGGTCGGCGGAAAGACGACACTGTCGGATATTGAAGAGTCGGAACCGGACAAACCGGCCCTGGAACATCATGACGATGATAAACTGGGCAATCTGTCAAAGGCGGCATCCCTGCTGATCGCAGGCGGCGCACTCTGCAATGATTCCCAGCTGGAATACGATGAAGAATCCGAGCGGGTCGAAACCATCGGTGATCCCACCGAAGGCGCTCTCCGGGCCGCTGCCACACGGGTCGGGCTCAGTTATACACAGATCGAGGATCAGCTCCCCCGCATCGATGAACTCTCCTTCGACTCCGACCGGAAGCGGATGACCACCCTCCATGAAATTCCCGATGACATTTCCCATGTTCCCGAAGCCCTGCGGGAGCTGCTGGAAAACAAGTCCTGTCTGCAGATTACCAAGGGGGCAGTCGATACCCTGATCGATATTTCGCCGCAGGTATGGACAGAAGAGGGATGTCAGGAGATGAACGACGACCGGCGGGAGGAAATCGAGTCGGCCAACCGCTCCCTCACCGAAAAGGGAATGCGGGTACTCGGACTCGGCATCCGGTTCCGGGATCAGGCCCCGGATGATCTGGATCTCGACGATGAGTCCGATCTCTGTTTTATCGGTCTGTTCGGCATGATCGATCCGCCTCGTCCGGAGGTGGAAGACGCTGTGGAAAAGTGTAAACACGCCGGTATCCGTCCCATCATGATCACGGGTGATCATCCCCTGACAGCCCTCCACATTGCCCGGGATCTGGGCATTACCGATAACGATGAGGTGCTGACCGGAAAAGATCTGAGCAGGATGTCCGAAGAGGAACTGGCCGAAAGGGTCAAGGACACGTCGGTGTTTGCCCGGGTGTCGCCGGAGCATAAGCTCAAGATCGTGGATGCGTTCCAGCAGAACGGCGAAATCTGCTCCATGACCGGCGACGGCGTCAACGATGCCCCGGCCCTCAAGGAAGCCGACATCGGTGTGGCCATGGGCATCACCGGAACCGACGTCAGCAAGGAAGCCTCGGATATGGTGCTGCTCGATGACAATTACGCCACCATCGTTGCCGCGGTGGAGGAGGGACGGGTCATCGGCGACAATGTGCGCCGGTTTGTCAAGTATTCCATTGCCGGAAACATCGGCAAGGTGCTGGTCATGATGGCTGCGCCCATTTTCGGCATCAAACTGGCCCTGCTTCCCCTGCAGCTTCTGTGGCTCAACCTGATCACCGACGGACTGCTGGGACTGGGCATGAGCGTGGAACCACCGGACAGGAACACCATGAACCGTGCGCCCCGGAAGCCTGATGAAGGCGTCTTCAGCCACGGCGGCGTACAGAAGGTTTTCATTGTCGGCACGATCATCGGCGCGGTGGCGCTGGGCGTCGGCGTCTGGTATCGCCGGAACATGGAAGGGGACGCCTGGCAGACGATCATCTTTACCCTGCTTGCCTTTCTCCAGATCGGTCAGGCCCTGGCCATGCGGTCGGAGCGGGAATCCTTCTTCTCCCTGGGCGTATTCACCAATAAACTGCTGCTCTGGATGTGTATCGGGATCGGCGCCCTTCAGATCGCCATTCTCTACATCCCGTTCATGCACGATTTCCTCAAGATTACAGACCTCTCCCTCCGGAACCTGGGGATCTGCGCCCTGTTCGGTTCGACGGTCTTTGTTGTTCTGGAAATCTGGAAACTGTTCAGACGGAGAAAAAGTTGAAAGAAGGACATGACTTTGTCCGGTCCCCTCACCGGACAATGGTGGTGCTTTCTTTCCCTGTTCTGCTCTCCCTGATTGCAGAACCCCTGACCGGACTTGCGGATACCGCCTTTGTTGCCCGTCTGGGTGCTGTCCCGCTGGCAGCCCTGGGTGTGGGAACCACGGCGCTTTCGAGTGTTTTCTGGATTTTCAATTTCCTGGGCATCGGTTCCCAGACCGAGGTGGCCCAGGCAGAGGGAAGGGGAGATCAGCGGCGGGCCCGGCAGATCAGCGGTCTGGCCATTTCACTGGCGGCCTGTTTCGGTCTGCTGCTGATCGTCATTGGAATTCCGTCCGCCCAGGCGGTCGCCGGTCTGATGGGGGCGGACGGAGACCTGCACGGGCTGGCCGTGCGTTATATGCGGTTCCGGCTGCTGGGCGCACCGGCCGTGCTGGCGACCATCGCCGCCTTCGGAACCCTGCGCGGGCTTCAGGACATGCGGACTCCGCTGTGGGTGGCGGTTTCGGTGAACCTGCTCAACATTCTGCTGGACTTTCTTTTTATCTTCGGATTCGGTCCCCTGCCGCCGCTGGGTGTGGCCGGCGCCGCGCTGGCCAGTGCCCTCAGCCAGTGGGCCGGCGCCGCCTGGGTGGTCACCGTCGTTTTCTCGCGTCTCGGAATGCCCCGTCGCCTCCCCATGAGTGAACTGGGAAGACTGATCCGGATCGGTGGCGATCTTTTCGTCCGTACCGGTCTGGTGACCCTGTTTCTGGTGCTGACCACCCGGGCCGCCACCAGGATCGGTGCCGACGCCGGGGCGGCCCATCAGGCAATCCGGCAGGTCTGGATTTTTTCCGCCCTGCTGCTGGACGCTTTTGCCATTACGGGCCAGTCCCTTGTCGGCTATTTTGTCGGATCGGATGAAATGGCCTGGGCCCGGCGGGTGGCATGGATTGTCTGTGCCTGGAGCCTGGGAACCGGTATTGCGATGGGAACCGCCATGTGGCTGGGAATGGAACTGGTTGTCCGGATCTTTGTGCCGTCGGGGGCCTATGCTGTTTTTGTTCCCGCCTGGGGCGTATCGGCCCTGACCCAGCCGGTCAATTCCCTCTCCTTTGCCACCGACGGCATCCACTGGGGCACAGGGGATTTCCGTTTTCTGCGAAATGCAATGGCGGTTGCCTCCGCCTTCGGGGTGCTGGGCATCTGGCTGATCAATGAAAACGGTCCCCATGCGCTCACCCTGGTCTGGATCGTCACCGGAGGATGGATTACCTTTCGCGCCACGTTCGGTATCCTCCGCATCTGGCCGGGCATCGGAAAGAGCCCTCTGCGAGACGACAAACCGGTGACGGCGGCATCGGATACCGGCATCTGAAGCGCTACCAGGAGGTATGTGTGGTATGAAGGATACGGACCTGGATGTTCCCCCGGCCTGGCAGGAGATCGACATCCGGAAGCTGAAAGGTATCGTCATGGTCGTGGGCTATCCCGATACCGGCAAAAGCACCTTTGCCCGGTATCTTTACAACCGTCTCGCAGACAGCAGTGACCGGGTCGGTTACATCGACGGTGACCCCGGCCAGAGCGTTCTGGGACCGCCGACCACGATTACACTCGCCATGAGCCGGCAGCAGGGGGATCATTATCCGCCGGGCGGCAGACGGCTGCGGAGTTTCATCGGTGCAACCTCACCGGCAGGCCACATGCTCCAGGTGGTGACCGGCGCGGCCCGTCTCGGCGGTGCGGCACTGAGCGCGGGAATGCGCTGTACGGTATACGATACCAACGGCCTGATCCATCCGGAGCGGGGCGGACTCAACCTGAAACTCTCCAAAATGGAACTGCTGCGGCCTTCCCACCTTTTCGCAATGGAAGGCGACCGGATGCTCCGGCCTCTGGTGGAACCCCTCCGGCGCTCTAAGAGATTACGGGTGGTATCCGTTCCCTCCTCCCCTGCGGTGAAACGACGCAATCCCCCGGAGCGGAAGTCCCGCCGGGAAGAAAATTTCCGGCAGTATTTCCGCAATGCCGAAGAGGTGACCATACCGTGGCGCAGGTTTGCTGTTTTTCCGGAACCCTACTTTAATGAGCAGCAGTTGCTTGCATTTGAGGATGTAAAGGGCTTTACACTGGGACTGGGAATCGTCCTGCAGATCAACGGACAGGACCGGGAAGTTATGGTGCAGACGCCGGTTACGTCACTGGACAGGGTGGATACCATCCGGCTCGGAAATACGGCGGTGAATCCGGAGACGTTTGAGGACCGGCGGTTGCCGGTGTCCTGAACTCTGATGCGTCTGATTTTCTGATGGGCTGTGATGGCAGTAGTGATTGACTCTTTTTAGCAGGTATAGTATCCATGATATATGATTATTAAAATAAGGAGGTTATATGGAAGAGTGGAGTATTTCCAAGGCAAAGGAAAAGTTCAATCAGGTGGTAAGTCTGAGCGAGGATTCACCACAGATTATCTGCAATGGTGATAGACCTGTCAGCGCCGTGATCCATATTGATCTGTTTCGGGAATTGATGGCGCTCAGAGAGAAAAAGAAGAAACCGACGATTGCAGAGTTGCTGGATGGCTTACAGATAACTCGTGAATCTGAACCGCTGGATATTGAAATTCCCGAACGGCGCGACAGAGCGCATATAATTATATCATGAACCCGGATAAAGCCGATGAAATAAACGGCGCACATCAGAATCAGTGGCCATCAGAATCATCAGATGAATCCGGGTTCAGACAAACAATTATTTACTTCATCTCATACTCAAAACTGTCCATCACCCTCTCGTCCCCTGCCATCACCTTGGTCTTGATGACATAGGTTCCCGGCTTGTCCAGCACAATATCCGCTCCGTATCCGCCGCTCATGGCCATGGTCATCGCCTTCTGCTCCGAGCCATCAGGGTTTTCAATCAGATACCCCGCTTTTGCCTTGTCCACTGTTTTTCCTTCCGGATTCTTTACATACACCATCAGGTGATGGGTCGCCTTCATCTCCGGCATGTTTTCCATCCCCTTCATCCGTTCTTTCATATCGATCAAGTGATAGGCCATCTGGTAACCGTTAACATTGACTTCATGAATCAGTTCCCCTTCATGGCCGCTGTGATCCCCGTGTCCATGACCACTGTGATCCATACCGGCGTGGTCCTCGTGGGACATATCACCATGTTTGGAAGCCTCCATTTCATGCGCGTGGCCGCTGTGATCCCCGTGATCATTGTGATCCATCTGACCGAAAGCGGGATACGCAAGTGCAAAGACAGCTATGATGGCGACAGACAGCAGTTTTTTATACTTTTTCATAAGATTTCTCCTTTAGTTTACATCTAATGGTTAAAAAACAATACGCGTCCTTCTATTCACTACCAGACACCTTTTGCCGGTGGCGGATTTCCCACCGTTTCCAGATGTCGTACACAGCCGGAATAATGATCAGTGTCAGCACCGTTGATGAGATCAGGCCGCCGACCATCGGGGCGGCGATCCGTTTCATTACCTGGGAACCGGTCGCGGTTCCGTACATCACCGCCAGCAGCCCGATCAGGGTTGTGACCACCGTCATGATCTTGGGCCGCACACGATCCACAGCGCCTTCGATAATCGCCTCCCGGAGATCCAGTACAGTATTCATTTCACCCTGTTCCCGCCTCCGGTCATACACCTGATCCAGATAGACCAGCATCACCACGCCCGTTTCGGCGGCAAGCCCGGCCAGGGCGATAAACCCGACCACCACCGCAACCGAGACATTGTACTCCAGAAAATAAAGCAGCCATACGCCGCCCACCAGGGCGAAGGGAAGGCTTCCCATGACGATCACCGCCTCGATAATATTCCGGAAGTGAAGATACAGCAGAAGGAAGATCACCGCCAGGGTCGCCGGAACAATAATGTTGAGGGTCCGGCGGGCTCTTTCCATGTATTCATACTGGCCGGACCAGACAATGGAATAACCTTCGGGGATATCCACTTCGCGGGTGACCACTTCCCGGGCGTTTTCCACATAGGAGCCGACATCCACGCCCCGCAGATCGACATAGATCCAGGCGGTCCGCCGGGAGTTTTCGCTCTTGATACCGGCGGGGCCTTTTTTGACGGTTATATCCGCCAGCTGGGCCAGCGGAACCTGTGCCCCTGTCGGTGTGGGAAC
Source organism: Desulfobacteraceae bacterium (assembly GCA_041641935.1). GTDB lineage: Bacteria > Desulfobacterota > Desulfobacteria > Desulfobacterales > Desulfococcaceae > JBEPXL01. The sequence goes on from JBEPXL010000039.1 coordinate 5,871, forward strand.
CAGAACCCGTTTCAGCCGCTGGATATCGTCCCGGAGTTCCCGGTTGTACCGCAGATTGACCGGATACCGCTCCAGCCCCTCCACTGTATAGGTGATGTTCATGCCGCCGATGGCCGACATGATCACATCCTGCACATCCCCCACCGTCAGTCCGTACCGGGCGATATGATGGCGGCGGATGGTGAAGTCGAGATAGTTGCCCCCGGTCACCCGTTCCGAAAAGGCCGAAAGGGTTCCGGGAAGCGGCCGGACCACCGCCTCGATCCGGGCTCCCAGTTCCGTCAGTACGTCCAGATCCGGTCCCATCAGCTTGATACCGACCGGTGTTTTGATGCCGGTCGACAGCATGTCGATCCGGGTTTTGATGGGCATGGTCCAGGCATTGGTCAGGCCGGGAAACTGGATGGCCCGGTCCAGATCATCGGAGAGTTCATCGATGGTGATATACCGTTCTTCCGGCCAGAACCAGGTCAGCGGCGCTTTGAGCCAGTCCGGCCAGCCTGAAAACCAGCGGTCGATCTTCTTTTTCCGCCATTCATGAAGAATTCTGCCCTCTTTCACCTCCGGCCAGAACCAGGTCAGCGGTTCCTTGAGCCAGCCGGGCCAGTCGGAAAAGAAGCGTTCGACCGGGATCATCTCATAGGTCACCTTTGGCCGGAGCATGATGGTCGTCTCGATCATGGACAGCGGCGCCGGATCGGTGGGGGTATCGGCCCGGCCGATTTTTCCCAGGGTGTGACGGACTTCCGGAAACCGCTGGATAATCCGGTCGGTCTGCTGGAGCAGTTCCCGCGCTTTTGTGATGGAGATGCCCGGCAGGGTCGTCGGCATGTAGAGAAGGTCGCCTTCATTCAGTGGCGGCATGAATTCGCTCCCCAGTTGAGATGCCGGATACCATGTAACCAGCAGGATAAGCAGCGAAACCAGCAGGGTGCTTCTGGGCCAGCGGAGGACGATCCGGATGACCGGCTGATAGATGACGATAAAAAACCGGCTGATGGGATTTGCGCTTTCGGGGAGTATTTTCTGGGGAATGAGACAAACCGCAATGAAGATGGAAACCGCCAGCGCCAGCGTCAGACTCCAGTCCGGCAGATCCATGCGCAGCAGCCCCGCCAGAATGACCAGAAGCGGCGGTGTCAGGGTCCAGAAAAGCCAGATATGTACCTTTTTCCGGCGGGGAAGGGCCGGATTGATGACCCGTTCCCGGACAAAAAAGCTCATCAGCACCGGTATAATCGTGATGGAAAGAACTGATGAGGCCGCTATGGCAAAGGTCTTGGTATAGGCCAGGGGCTTGAACAGCCGTCCCGACTGCTCTCCCAGGGCAAATACGGGCAGAAAGGAGACGGTGATGATGAGCAGGCTGTAATAGAGCGCCGGCCCCACTTCCTGGGATGCCTTGATCACAATTTCATCCAGTCGCCGCCGGCTGATCTGACCGCCGACCCGTTCCAGGTGCTTGTGAACGTTTTCCACCATCACGACCGAGGCATCCACCATATCGCCGATCACGATGGCGATGCCGCCCAGGCTCATGATATTGGCATTGATCCCCAGGGGATACATGATCATGAAAGAAGCCAGAACCCCCACGGGAAGGGAAAAGAGGGTGACGAAGGCCGACCGCAAATGGAGCAGAAAGAGAATGCAGACGATGGCCACAACGCTCATTTCCTCGACCAGTGTACGTTTGAGGGTGTCAATGGCGCGGAGAATCAGCCCCGACCGGTCATAGCCCATTTCGATGATCACCCCCGGCGGCAGCCCCTGTTCCAGATCCGTCAGTTTCTGTTTGACCCGGCCGATCACTTCCAGGGCATTTTCACCGAACCGCATCACCACGATGCCGCCGACGACCTCGCCTTCACCGTTCCAGTCCAGTATGCCCCGGCGCAGTTCCGGACCGATCTGGATATCGGCCACATTCTGGAGCAGAATCGGTGTCCCCATCGGGTCCACACCCAGGGCGATCTGCCGCAGGTCTTCCAGGGACGTGATATACCCCAGCCCCCGGACCATGAATTCGGTTTCCCCCATTTCGATCAGCCTGCCGCCGACATCGTTGTTGGATCGCTGAATGGCGGCCCGGACCTTCTGGATCGGCAGGTTGTAGGCCAGGAGCCTGTTGGGATCGACGATCACCTGATACTGTTTGACAAATCCGCCGATGGAAGCCACCTCGGAAACCCCCGGCACGGCCGTCAGCTCATACCGCAGATACCAGTCCTGAATACTCCGGAGCTGCTGCAGGTCATAGTTGCCGGTGGTATCCCTGAGCACATACTCATAGACCCAGCCCACGCCGGTGGCATCCGGTCCCAGGCTCGGCGTCACGCCCCGGGGAAGCCGCCCCGCAACGAAGTTGAGGTACTCCAGAACCCGCGACCGGGCCCAGTAGAGATCGGTTCCATCTTCAAAGATGATGTAGACAAAGGAGAATCCGAAGAAGGAATATCCCCGCACCACCTTGGCGAAGGGAACACTCAGCATGGCGGTTGTAAGCGGGTAGGTGACCTGGTCTTCCACGACCTGGGGCGCCTGTCCCGGATATTCGGTATAGATGATCACCTGTACATCCGACAGATCCGGAATCGCATCCAGCGGCGTTTCCAGCATGGCATACACACCGCCGCAGACGATAAAAATGGTCCCCAGAATGACCATGAACTTGTTTTTGACGGACCATTCGATTATCTTTTCAATCATGGGCTGACCTTCTTCCGCATCAGGTTCCAGGGGCGCTGTCGCTCAGCATTACCGGTTCACCTGCGGACATATGCCGCAGAGAGCGATGAATTTCCGCTTGTCTCTACTCGAAATCGCTGAAGAAATCTTCTTCCGGCTTTTCCGTCATATCGTCAAAAAAAGCGTCCTCCGCATCACTTTCCATGTCACTGAAAAAGTCGTCTTCTTCCGGGGCCGGTGTTTCTTCCGGTCCGGGTTGTACCGCCATCATCTTCTGAACCGCCTCTTGCAGCTTCGATTCGGAATCGAGCAGGAACTGACCGGACGTGACCACCTCCTCACCCGGTGCAAGGCCGGAAAGCACCTGAACACTGCCGCCGTCGAGGGTCATTCCCAGATTGACTTCCCGCGGCGAAAATTTTCCACGGCCTTTGTCGACAAAGACCACATTGCGCTCACCGGAGCGGATGACCGCTTCGGAGGGAATCATCATGCCGGGATCATCCGAGACGGTTTCGATCCGGACATCGGCGTACATATCCGGCTTCAGTTCCAGATCCGGATTCTCAAATTCCAGTCGTATGATGACATCCCGGGTCTGGCGCTGCAGATAGGGGTAAATATAGCTGACAACCCCGTGATACACCTGGCCGGGATGATACGGGAGTGTCATCTCCGCTTCCTGGCCTTTCCGGACCCGGCCCAGTTCATACTCAAAGATGTGGGCTTCCACCCAGACCCGGGAGAGATCGGCAATCCGGTAGACGGTGGTTCCGGCCTTGACATAGCTGCCTTCCACCGCATTTTTGTGGGTGACGACACCCTGGAAGGGGGAACGGATCATCACCGTTTTGCGGACTTCGCCGGTTTCCTTTATCGTTTCGACTTCGCTTTCCGCCACATCGAAAAAGTCGAGCCGACGCCGGGCCGACGCCAGAAGCTCCCGGGAGCGTTCATTGGGTATCCGCTGGTAGTTGCGCAGGGCCGTCAGGTACTCTTCCTGGGCCGCCAGCAGTTCGGGGGAATAGATTTCATAAAGGGGATCGCCCTTTTCCACCATTTCACCGGTAAAATCGACATAGAGTTCCTCAAACCAGCCGTTCACTTTCGGGCTGATCTGGGCGGTCCGGGTTTCGTCATAGGTGATGTGACCGTAGGTCCGGATGGTGTGGATGAGGGTATCTTTTTTGACTTCCGCCGTGCGTACGCCCATGTTCTGTTCGGTCACCGGGTCAATTCTGATCTCGACGCCGCCGATCAGTTCATCTTCATAGACCGGAACCAGATCCATCCCCATTTTGCTTTTGCCGGGTTCATCGTATATTTCCATCGGATCCATCGGCGCGCGCCAGTATGCGATCTGCCGCTCTCCGCCCGCTGCGTCCGCCTCCGCCGGGGCATCCCGTTTGGGGGTCAGATCCATACCGCAGATGGGGCAGCTTCCCGGTTCTTCGGTCACAATCCAGGGATGCATTCCGCAGGTGTACAACTGTGCTTCATTGCCCTCTCCGAGAAGATCGCCTTCGACGATGCTCTCCGGTTTCTCCCCCGGTGGATGAACATGGCCGCTCTCCCGCGGAATGTAACCGAAGAGGAAGGCGGCGCCAAAGGAGAGCCCCATGGTGATCAGGGCGGTAAACAGGACGATCCGGTAGGGAAATGACTGTTTATGTTTGTTCATCGATCTGTTTCCTTTCGATGACTGTTTCGTTGACACACACCCTGTTTAAGGGTAAATTGAGAAATAAACCTGACAGGAGGTTCCGTATGGCGACTTCAAGAAAGTCCGCGCGTATCGGCTTGCGGGCAACGCCGCAGCAGGAGCATCTGATCCATCGCGCTGCAGAGGTTACCCACAGAAGCATTTCCGATTTTATTCTGGAGAGTGCCTGCGCCGCTGCCGAAAATGCTCTGACGGACCAGCGCCTTTTTATACTTGATGATGCAGAATGGGATGAATTCCAGGAAGCACTGGAACGACCTGCTGCTGTGAAATCCGGTTTGAAGCGACTGCTGGAAACCAGAGCCCCCTGGGAAGAATGAAACTCTCTGCCCCGGAAAAGCTTCAAGCCCTTCACATTCTGGATGACTTTGACTGCGGCATACCGATCCTGAACACATGGTTGCATCGGTATGCCATGCAGAACCAGAAGGCAGGCTCTGCAAACACTTTTGTAGTTCATACAGAAAACAGGGTCGTTGGTTTTTACAGCCTGACCGTTGGCTCTGTTGAACATGGAACAGCACCGCCGCGGGTGAAAAAAGGACTTGCACGTTATCCTGTTCCGGTCATGATTCTGGCGAGGCTTGCCGTTGATCAACATGTCCAGGGAAAGGGGATCGGGAAAGGTCTTCTCAAAGACGCCATTACACGTACTCTCATCGTTTCCGAGCATGCCGGTATTCGTGCCGTTTTTGTCCACGCCAAAGATGAAAATGCCCGTATGTTCTATCAACAGTTCGATTTTGAATCGTCTCCGGTTGATCCATTTAAAATGATGCTGCTGATGAAAGATGCGATCAGGACCGTGAAACATTTATAAATCACTCCAATGCTGTTCCAACCGTCTGTTCCAGTTCCGCCCGGGCGACGCCGATATCGCTTCGTTTCCGCGCCAGTGCAAGACGGACATCGAGCCAGGTGGTGTAGGAGCCGATCACATCCGCGAATGTGACCGTACCCGATTCATATCCGCGGGTGGAGACATCCAGTGCCGAGCGGGAGAGTTCCACCACTGTATTCTGGTACAGGGCCGTCTCCCGGATGGCCTTGTCCAGGGCAAACCAGGCGTTTCTTACTTTGTCGATGGTGGCCGCCTCAACCTTACGAAGATCCTGCCGGAGTGCCGTCAGGGACAGCCGGGTCTGACGCAGCCAGGGATCACTGGTTCCGTACCAGGGCATTTTCGGCAGCCCCGCGCCGGTCGATGCCGTGGTTCCTTCCGGAAAGGCCGGTTTCATTGCCGCCGTACCCGTCTGACTGATTTCATTGGTTTCATAAACGGACAGATCCAGGGTAAACGGCGGAAGAGTCATGGTTTCGGCCATTTCGATCATCCGTTCCATTCGGCCGATCATGGCCCGCATCCGGCGGATTTCCTGCCGTTTCTCCCGCGCAAGGCCATACAGGTGATCCAGTTCCGGCAGATTCCGTGAAGACCGGATTGTTTCGGGTGGCCCCACTGCCGTATCCGGTGGAAGATCCAGGAGTTTCAGGATTTCCACTTCCCGGTTCCGCCGCTGACCGCGCAGGGTCTTCAGGTCTTCTTCCAGCACCTTGGTCCGGATGCCGACTTTGATCACGTCCTGAAAACTGGTATTTCCGGAACGGTACCGGCTGTTTGCCACCGCTTCCAGATTCCGGAACAGATCCAGGGTTTCGGCTTGTACCGCAATGGCTCTGTGGACGTGAAGCAGGTTCCAGTAAGCCTTGCGTGCTGCTGTTACGGTGTCCCGACGCGCGATTTCCAGATCTTCTGCCGCCGCCCGGACCGCCTGGTCAACAACCTCGCCCTTGAGGGTGGTGACGCCCGGAAAAGGGAATTTCATTTTGACGGAGTCCATTCCCTTCATAGGGCCGACACCGGTCATCTGTCCTTCGGTAAAGGCGGTATACTGCCGGAGAATCTCATCCAGATTTGAAACCTGGGAAAAGGCCGCTGCTGCGGCGCGGACCCGGTTCCGCGCTGCCCCGATTTCGGGATTCCGGAGAAGCGTCAGAATTTCCAGACTTTCCAGATCAAAGCGCTCCTGTAATGCAGCCGCTGCCGCAGCCGGGTCGGATGCAGCCGGGCGGAGTCGTTTCAGAGCCTGCGGGTCCGGTCTTACAAAGGATTCATCATCGCCTCCGGAAATCTCCCCCTTCTGCTCCCACTTTGCTGCCATATTCCGCAGCTTTGCTCCGACTGCTTCAATTTCCGCATCTTCAGAAGGCGGAGACAGGGTTTCGGACTGTTTCCACCGTTCCAGATGAAGCGGAGGAGAATAGGACCGGATTTCCGACTGCATTTCCTGATAGCCGCCCGGAGCAGGTGACTGAACCGTCAGAACCAGTAAAATGCCGGTGATTATGCTGTATCGGTTCATTCCGTCACCTCCGCGGGAGCGCCTGCTTCATTTATGGTTACCGGCCGGCCCACCAGTCGCTCAAGACCGGCAAGGTTTTTGCCGTAGTCCGCCTTTGCCCGGGCCAGGGCAAGCTGGAAGTTATAGGCGGCGGACTGGGCTTCGAGAAAATCGGCAAAGGTTCCTTCCCCCTCCCGGAACCAGGTTTCTGAAATCACCAGTGCTTCCATTGCCTGGGGCAGCAGTTCGTCGCGGTAGAGCGTGATCAGCCGTTCCGCGTTTTTCAGCCGGAAGTATACGGACCGGATCTGTGTCTGGAATGCATTGACCTTCGCCTCGTTTTCCGCGCGGCTTTTCCGTGCCCGTGCGCGGGCCCGATTCATTCTTCCCCTGTTTTTTCCGAACCAGACCGGAATTTCCATACCGAACTGAATCCCGAGAGCGTCATCTCCTGCGTCCGGCGGCGGACTCGGCACATCCGGTTCACCGATGCCTGCGTAAAACAGCCCGACACGG
>JBEPXL010000040.1:0-13047 GCA_041641935.1 Desulfobacteraceae bacterium
CCCCTGTATTCAATGATCGGTGATCGTTGCTGGTCATTTTGGGTACTGGTCGGGTGCTGGTCATTCAGGTTTCGATCAGCATCCGTTCGGGATTTTCAATGAATTCCTTGATCCGCCGGAGAAAGGTGACTGCTTCCCGGCCGTCCACGATGCGGTGGTCATAGCTGAGGGCGAGGTACATCATGGGCCGGATGACGATCTGGTCATCGATCACCACCGGACGTTTCTCGATCCGGTGCATACCGAGAATGCCGCTCTGGGGGGTGTTGAGAATGGGGGTGCTCAGCAGGGAGCCGAACACACCGCCGTTGGTGATGGTGAAGGTGCCGCCTTCCAGATCCGAGAGTTCCAGCCGGTTGTCATTGATTTTGGAGACAAAATTGATAATCGTCTTTTCCACTTCTGCGAAACCGAGCCGGTCGGCGTTCCGGATGACCGGGACCACAAGGCCGCGCGGGGAACCGACGGCAACCCCGATATGGTAATAATCATGATAGAGGATATCCTTGTCGTCCACAAAGGCATTGATGGCGGGAAATTCCCTGAGGGCCTCCACGCTGGCCTTGACGAAAAAGGACATGAACCCCAGGGAGACATCATGCTTTTTCTTGAATGCCTCCTTGTACCGGGAACGGATATCCATGCACCGGCTCATGTCCACGTCGTTGAAGGTCGTCAGCATGGCGGTGGACTGTTTCGCCTGTACCAGCCGTGAAGCAATGCTGCGGCGGATGGGGCTCATGGGTTTCCGGGTGATGCCTTCTTCGGGAGCTGATGGAGCTGATCTGGGCGGTTCCGCTGCAGCAGGCCGGGCCGGGGATTTTACGGCAGGCCGCGCTTCTGCGGTTTTTGCGGGCTGTGCTTCCCTGGTTTCCAGATAGCGGATGACATCACCTTTGGTGATGCGCCCGCCGGGGCCGGTTCCCGAAAGCTGACCGACATCGATATCGTGTTCGGCGACCATCCGGCGTACCGACGGGGCAAGGTCTCCTGATGATGGCGGGGCAGGCTGTGCTGCCGGAGGCGCTTCCGCCGGGGCGGGTTTTTCAGCGGTTTCCGCTTCGGGGGCAGGTGTTCCGGCGGAAGATGCCTCCTGCGCCCGGGGTGGTTCCGCCGCTTCTTTCGGCGGTTCGGTCTTTTCCGTCGCGGCGGCCGCCCCTTCGGTTTCAATCGTGCCGACCACCGTGCCGATGGCGACGGTCTCCCCGGCCTGGACCGTGATGTGAAGAACACCATCGGCTTCGGCGTTGACTTCAAGGGTGATTTTGTCTGTCTCCAGTACAAAGATCGGCTCGTCCAGCTTTACCGTGTCCCCGTCCTCTTTGAACCACTCGGCGAGGATCGCCTCCTGTACCGATTCGCCTACGCTGGGAACTTTGATTTCTATTTCCATTCTCCTCGCTCCTTCGTTGTTTAGCGCTGTCGATCCCTGCTGTCTTCAAGCTGTTTCTGAAATTTCCATTCCGTTTCACCGGATGATGAACAGGGGCAGAAAATTCCGGCTCGCTCTTCCGGCGGAATTCCGAATGGTCGTTATCCTGTCGAAATACCGGAAAGCTGGCCCACCGCATCATCCGGGATGGCCCCCTGCTGCTGTTTGTATAAATTGGCAAACCCGGTGGCCGGGCTGGCCGAGGCTTTGCGGCCCACATAGGTCACATCGCTGCCGATGATGGCCCGCAGCCGGTGCTGGATAAATCCCCACGGGCCCATATTTTCCGGTTCTTCCTGAACCCAGTACCACTGCTGTTCCGGTCTGCGGTATTTTTCCACAATCTTTTCCAGCTGTTCCTGCGGAAACGGATAGAGCTGTTCCACCCGGATCAGGGGGATGGATGCTTTCAGGGTATCCCGGCGCTGCAGCAGTTGATAATAGATTTTTCCGCTGCAGAAGATCACCCGCTGGGGTTTTTCGATTTCCGCCGGATCATCCAGAACCGGCTGAAAGGTTCCGTCGGTCAGTTCAGAGAGTGTTGATACGCCCTGGGGAAGCCGCAGAAGACTTTTGGGGGCCATGACGATCAGCGGCTTCCGGAACGGCGCCAGCACCTGCCGCCGGAGCATATGGAAATACTGGGCCGGGGTCGTCATGTTGCAGACCTGGATATTGTCATCGGCGCAGAGCTGAAGAAACCGTTCCAGCCGGGCGCTGGAATGCTCCGGGCCGAGGCCCTCCCATCCGTGGGGCAGCAGCAGGACCAGGCCGCTCAGCCGCTGCCACTTGGTTTCACCGGCCACCACATAGAGATCGATAATTCCCTGGGCGTTGTTGGCAAAGTCCCCGAACTGGGCCTCCCAGATGGTCAGCCCGAGGGGGCGTACGATGGAATAGCCGTATTCAAACCCCAGCACGCCCGACTCGGACAGGGAACTGTTGAGGACATGGAACCTTCCGTCTCCTGTGGCGACGGTATTGAGGGGGGAATGTTCCCTGCCTGTTTTTGTGTCGATCATGATGCTGTGCCGCTGGCTGAAGGTTCCCCGCGCGCTGTCCTGTCCGCTCAGCCGGACAAAGTATCCTTCATTCACCAGCGAACCGAAGGCCAGGGATTCGGCGTTGGCCCAGTCGATGCCTTCCCCTTTCTCAATCGCTTCCATCCGGGTGGTCAGCAACCGCTTCAGCTTGGTGTGGGGCTTGAAATCCGCTGGAATGGCGTTGAGCTTCCGGGCCAGTTCCATGAGCCGTTCCGCCGGCACAGCGGTTTCGACCGGATCGAAACTGAATATGCCGTTGTAGTTCTTCCAGTTGTCATAGAACTGCAATCGTGGAAATGTTCGCGGATTGTCCTGCGCCGCCTGGAACGCCTCTTCCAGGCACTGACTGACACTGGCTTCGATTTCTTCCATCTCACTCCGGGCAATATCACCATTCTCGATCAGCCGCTTTCCATATACCCTGTGAACCGGGGGACGTTCCTTGATGCGCTGGTACATCAGGGGCTGGGTAAAATAGGGTTCATCCCCTTCATTGTGGCCGTACCGTCTGTAGCAGATCATGTCGATGACCACATCCTTGCCGAAGGCCAGCCGGTAATCACAGGCCAGCTTGATGACATGGATGATCGCTTCGGGATTTTCCCCGTGCACATGGAAGATGGGAACCATGAGCATCTTGGCGATATCGGTGGAGTACCGGGTGGAGCGGGCATGTTCCGGCAGTGTTGTATACCCGATCTGGTTGTTGATGATGATGTGAATGGTTCCGCCGGTGGCGTAGCCTTCGAGCTGGGAAAGCTGGAGGGTTTCCATGACCACGCCCTGTCCGGCAAAGGCCGCGTCGCCGTGAATCAGCAGCGGCAGTACCTGTTTCGGATCATCGCCGTTCAGCATGTCCTGACGGGCATAGGCGACGCCCTCCACAACCGGATCGACGGATTCCAGATGGCTGGGATTGTTGACCAGAAAGACCCGGATTTCCTGATTGTTGGCGAGCCGGATATCGGTGAGATAGCCGTTGTGGTATTTGACATCCCCCGAGCCGATGAGGCTTTCGGCATCATAGGTGTTGGCAAATTCCCGGAATATTTCCTCGTAGGATTTGAACAGAATGTTGCTCTGGACGTTGAGCCGTCCCCGGTGGGCCATGCCGAGGACAATCTCCCGGCAGCCTTTCTCCGAAGCCCGCAGAAAGAGGGTGTCGAGCATGGGAATCAGACTGTCGGCGCCTTCCAGTGAAAAGCGGGTCTGTCCCATGTATTTTTTGTGGAGGTAGGACTCAAACAGCGCCGACTGGGAAAGCTTGTTGAGAATCCGGACCCGTTCTTCCCGTTTCAGTTCCGGCTGGTTCATCACCGGTTCCATCCGGTCCTGCAGCCAGCGCCGTTCTTCCGGGTCCTGAATATGCATGTATTCCACGCCCACGGACTGGCAGTAGGTCTGTCGCAGGGCCTGGACGATATCTTTGAGGGGGGCGCGACTGGTATCCGTTTCCGAGGAAAATCGGCGGGTATAAAAGGGGGTTTCCAGGTCTTCTTCCGACAGACTGAAAGCCGACAGTTCCAGAAGGGGATGGCTGGTGGGGCAGGCAACCAGCGGGTCCAGACAGGCCAGCAGATGGCCCAGATCCCGGTACCGGTACTTCAGTGCCTCCACCCGGGACTGCTTCAGCACCCGGTCCAGGGTGCAGACGCCTTCTTCTTCCGGCGGGGGGGCTTCCGTTTTTACCGGAGGAGGAGAAGGAGGAGGCGCAGGACGCTGCGGCGCCGGTTCCGGAGGGGATACAGGCGTTGCCGGGGCTCTGGCCGGTGCTTCTTCATCGTACTCCTCAAAAAAGGTGCGCCATTCTTCCGAGACGGATGCGGGATCCTCGCGCCACCGTTCATACTGGATTTCGAGAAAGTTGAGGTTCAATGCTTCAGGAATTGTCATATCTGTTTCACCTTTTGCATATACGATGTTGCCGTCGAATGCGAATCTACGGGCAGCGATGGAACCGCCGGACCGGTCAGCCGCCGGTCAGGTGTTCCTGAAACCATTGGACCACCCGGGCGGCGATTTCCCTGCGCTGTCCGGCATTGCTGAACATGTGATCTGCCCCGGGAATGATCATCAGATCCGTATGCGGTTGAAGTTCTTTTGCCTGGTATGCGTTTTCCACAGAGACGATTTCATCCTGGTCTCCGTGTACCACCAGAAGCGGAACCGGAAGTCCGGCTATGGTTTCCGGGACATCATAATGACGGAGATCATCAAAAAAGGTCCGGGAAAGCTGCAGGTTGCGCCCCCGGCTGGTAAAGGAGAGGCGTCCGGTCTCCCGGAGCTGTTCCATATCCTCTTTGCTGAAAAAACGGGCCGTGTCCGTTCCGGCCAGCCTGCCGCCCAGGGCACAGACGCCGGCGGTATCCGGCATTTCCGCGCCGGTCAGCACAGCAATGGATGCGCCCATGCTGTGCCCGGCCAGGCCGAACCGGGAGATGCCTTTTTCCTTCAGAAAGCCGACGGCTTTTTTCATTTCGCCGATATGTTTGGTGTAGGTGGTCCGGGTGAAGTCTCCTTCACTCTGGCCGTTTCCGGAAAAATCGAACCGGAGCGCTGTCAGTCCCTCCCGGGCGAGGGTGTAGCTGATTTCGCGGATAATGGAAATATGGCGGGAACAGGTAAAGCAGTGGCCCAGAATGACACCTGCGTCCGATCCGCCGTCGGGCCGGTGGAGGGTTCCGGCCAGTTTTTCACCGTTGTCGTTGTAAAAGTGAACAGGCTGTTCCATAACCTCTCTATCGATCATCAAAACAAGGGAATTATCTGAATAAATTTTTACTGTAGAAGAATAGGGAATAGGTGTCAACGATTGAATTGGGGAGATATGGATCAATATAAGAGTGCTTTATCTGCAGCGGAACGGCCAGCCATTCAGAAAATAATATCCGGGACATTCCGGAGCCGGTAACCTGCTCAGACCACCGACAGCAGCACCGTCAGGGTAAAAAAACTGGCCAGTGTTGAAAACAGGACGGTGTGGGTGACCATCTCCGGAACCAGGTCGTGTTCGATGGCGATGACGGCAGTAAGGACGGCGGCGGGCATGCTCGACTGAAGAATGCCCGTCGCCCGTTCCAGGCCGGTGAGGCCGAAGGGCAGCATCAGGAGGGTCGCCAGCACGGGGCCGGCGATCAGCCGCAGCGCACTTGCCACAAAGACATCCCCCGTCACTCTGGGCCGCCCCGTCGCGGCCAGTTGAAGCCCCAGCGTCACCAGCATGGTCGGAATCATGGCCTGCCCCAGCAGTCCCGTCATCCGGGTAAAGAAAAGCGGCAGGGGAATGCCGGCCAGATTGATCACTGCCGCCGGTACAAAGGCGATCAGGGCCGGTGTTTTGAAGATGCTCATCAGTGCGCCCGTTCCGCTGCCCCTGGCCCAGCTTGCGGCCCCGACCCCGACAGCAAATGTGATGACCGTCAGTCCCAGAAAATAGATGGTGGCCGTCATCATCCCCTCCGGGCCCAGCCGGAAATCGATGAGAGAAAGGCCGAAGTTGCCGGTGTTGCCGAATACGGCAATCAGCACATACGCCCCCACGACCTCCCGGGGGCGTTTCAGCAGACGGGCCAGCGTGAAGCCCAGCAGCGCCAGGGCCAGATGAATCACTGTGATGCAGGTGATCATCCGGAGTGCCAGGGCCGCCTCGACCTCTGCCCTGCTGATGATGTCGAAGACAAAGGCCGGGATAAAGAGAAAGTAGGCGGTGCGGGAAAGGGTTTTTGCTTCGAGGTTGAGTCTCGGTCCGGCAAGATAGCTGATCAGGACCAGACCGAAGACAGGTGTGACCACATCGATGAAGATGGAGAAGAACTGCTGGATCATGGGATTCAGGACCGTTTCCGGAAGAGATGCGGTGATTGTGATGCGTCGTCCATTCCGCCTTCTATACCGGTCGCGGACCGAAAATGCCGGTTCCCAGCCGGATCATGTTGCTGCCCTCCTCGATCGCCACCGGATAGGAATCGGTCATGCCCATGGAGAGGTACTTCATGTCCACGTTCGGAATCTCCGTCTCCCGGAGACGGTCGAACAGTTCTCTTGTGGTCCGGAAAAACGGGCGGATCTGTTCCGGCGGGTCCAGAAACGGTCCCATGGTCATCAGCCCTTCCAGCCGGAGATGTTCCAGCGTGGAAATGCCTTCCGCCAGTTCCCGGACGGTTTCGTAGTCCGGTTCCACGCCGGATTTGGCCGTTTCCCGGCCGCTGTTGATTTCCATGCAGACCGAGAGTTCTTTGCCGATGGCACCGGCCCGTTTGTCCAGTTCCCCGGCCTGTTTCAGGCTGTGGACCGTCTGGACCGTGTCAAACAGGCGCAGAGCCTTGTTGATCTTGTTTTTCTGGAGCGGACCGATCATGTGCCACCGGACCCGGAGGGCCGCCTCGCCCAGGGACGCGATCATCTGTTCGGCCTCCTGGACATAGTTCTCGCCCAGATCGGTGGCCCCGGCCTCGATCACCTCCAGCACTTCGTCCGGTGTCCGTTTCTTGCACGCCAGTACAATGGTCACATGGTCCGGGACGTTTTTCCTGATTTTCCGGTAGGTGTCCGCGATACTCATGAAGCCTTCTGATGCTGCCAGTAGGGATTGAGAATGTCTTCGAAAATCGCCATCGCCGCTTCCGCTCCCTGCCCGGATGCGGTGACGATCTGCTTGTAACCGCCTTCCACGTCTCCGGCGGAATAGATGCCCGGTACATTGGTCCGGTGGCGGTCATGCTTGATGTAGCCTTCCGGGGTCAGTTCCGCGCCGATCTTCCGGGCCAGTTCGATGGCCGGTGTATACCCGATGGCAAGAAAAACACCGTTGACCTCCAGGGTGGATGTCTCGCTGGTCTGATTGTTGGCCAGTTTCACCGCTTCGACCTTTTTTTCGCCCTGAATCTCGGTCACTTCTGTATTCCACAGCACGGGTATTTTCGCTTCTTTCAGATTCTGCACCAGATAGTCCTGGGCACGGAGCTTGTCCCGCCGGTGCACGATGGTGACATTCACGCCCATGTGGTGGAGGTGAAGGGCTTCGGTCACGGCACTGTTGCCGCCGCCGACCATGATCACCTTCTTTCCGACAAAGAGCGGGCCGTCACAGGTGCTGCAGTAGCTGACGCCTTTGCCGGAGAGTCGCGTTTCGCCCGGTACGTTCAGATGGCGGTAGGTCGCTCCCGTGGCCATCAGAACCGCCCGGGTCTTGAACTTCCGGCGGCTGGTCTGGACTTCGATGGGATTTCCCGGTGTAATGTCGATGACTTCTTCGCCCTGGAAAATCTGGGTATACTGGAGCGCATGGCTGACCATAATATCCACCAGGGTTTTCCCGCCGACCTGGGTGAATCCGGTGTAGTTCTCCACAATGGGCGTGGTGGCGACCTGTCCGCCCAGAGCGTCGCGCTCGATAATGGCGGAGTTGAGACCGCTCCGCACGGCATAGATGCCCGCCGTGAGACCGGCCGGGCCGCCGCCGATGATCACCAGATCGTTTTCCACCAGTTCTGCGTCGGATTCGGGAATGAAGACCCGCTGGGGTTCCAGTTTCTGCAGGGACAGACAGAACAGTTCCTGGGACTGGGCCCCCTGTCCGATGAGGACATCATTGGCGTAGGTCTGGGGAACGCTGTGGGCGGAATATTTTTCCGCCAGATCGGGATTGCACTGGATATCCACGATTTCCACCGTGATCATATCCGGATTTTCAATGGCGGCCTGGACCGCGTTGAGCGCCTGCTGGGGACAGTAGGGACAGGTGGCGCTGACAAACACCTTGACGGTCCGGTGTTTGTCGATTTTCGTGAGAACCTTTTTCGATTCATCATTCAGGTGGCTTTTGCCGCTCCCGACCAGAACCAGGGTCTCCAGAAAGGTGCGTCCCTCTTCGCCCATGGGGGCGCCGAGCCACCGGATATTGACGGTGTCCGGCGCAATCAGCAGGGTGGGGGACTGGGTGACATTCCATTTCCGGGCCAGTTCGTGATCAAGGTAATATTCCCGGAGCGTGATCTTGGGCGTCAGTTCCCGAAAGGCGCGAACGATTTGCCGGTTGGTCTGGGCAAATACATCATCTCTGTTCTTATCCACGAAATGGTAAAGGGGAATGTCATTGGGCAGTGCTTCAAAGGTGGTCCGCAACTGCGCCATGACCTGCTGCTCCGACATGTTCTGCCTGCCGTCCATACCTCTCGAATCAGCCATAGTTCATCTCCTGTTATTGAATAACGATCCGCTTACGCGAAAAATGTTTGACTCTGTCAATCCACAATACAGTAAGAAACAGAAGAGCAGGTGTCAACTCGACAGGCCGGAAGGTGATGGAAAAATCTCTCTGAATCGGTACGGGTTCTCCGTCGGATCCGGCCGTTTTCATCCGGTGAACCATGCAGGACAACAGACGGATTCTGCAGGGGATTCATGATGCAGACCCGTTGACACCGCCACTTGTCGGCGCTATAGAGAGGGGGTTTGATAACAGCCGCTTCATTTATATACAGAGCAGGGGAGCAATGATGAGCAATCGTCTTGTCTTTCTGGCGGGCAGAAAGGCGCTGCAGACCATTCGGGAGGAAGGAATTTCACCGGACCGTGTCCGTGTGGTTGCCGGTGCGGCCGGAGGACCGAAATTCCTGGTGCTGGCCGATCTGGACCGGATGCTGTTCAGCCGGTGGTTTCAGGGGCGAACATCGCCGCTTTTTCTCATCGGGGCATCCATCGGGGCGTGGCGGTTTGCCGCTGCCTCCTGCAGCAATCCGGCGCTGTCCCTCGAACTGTTCCAGGATGCCTACTTCCATCAGAGCTACTCCCGCCGCCCCGGTCCCGGCGAGGTTACGGCGGAAAGTAACCGGATCATGGACCGTTTTCTGAGCGACGCGGATGTAAAAGAAATACTTCACCACCCCTTTATCCGGCTCAACATCCTGGCCGTACGGTCCCTGTGGCCGGTATCGGGACACCGGCAGACGCCCCTGCTGCTGGGGCTTACCTGCACCGTCATGGCAAACGCAGTGCGCCGGAAGCTGGTGGGGCGGTTTTTTGAGCGGGTCCTTTTTTACGATTCCCGGGATCTGCCTCCGTTCTGGAACCCCGGAACATTTCCGACCCATCGCATTCACCTCCGGAAAGACAATCTTCGCAAGGCCCTGATGGCGTCGGGGTCCATTCCTCTGGTGATGAACGGGGTCACCGGCATTCCCGGGGCGCCGCCCGGTGTCTACCGGGATGCCGGAATTCTCGACTACCATCTGGACATTCCCTTTACCGGACCGGATGAGAACGGGCTGGTTCTGTTTCCCCATTACACGGACCGGATCATACCCGGCTGGCTCGACAAGCGGTTTACCTGGCGGAAACCCCTTGCCCGGCACATGGAAAACGTTCTCCTGATTGCGCCGTCTCCGGCGTTTGTCGCACGTCTGCCCCTGGGGAAAATACCGGACCGGAATGACTTTTACGGTTTCGAAGGTCGGGATGCGGAACGGAAAGCATACTGGCAGGCGGTCATGGATGCGGGTCGGTATCTGACGGAAGAATTTCTGGAGATGACAGAGAGTGGAAAAATCAGGGAAAGAGTTTCGGCCCTGCCGACAGGTTCCTGACGGATTTCCCTGCACAAGGCCGATCATGTCGATGGCGCTCCGGATCAACATTGCCCCAGTCGACAGTCTGCACGGCGCATCAGGTGCGCCTTTTCTTTTCTGGAAAGCTGCTTTCGGGAAAGATAGACAATCATTGCCTCATGGGCTACCTCCCGCAGTTCCGGATCTTCAATCGCCAGAAGGGCTTTTTTCCGGGCTGTTATCAGAAACCAGACAAGGCTTGCAACGGAAAGGCCGCCCACGATCAGGCCGCCGAACGCCGCATTTTCTCCGATAATATTGAACAGATAGAACAGGATCACAATCGCTGTCGCGCCAAAGATATACAGCCGCAGGTGAAATGCGATCCGGTCCTGGTACAGAATCGTCCAGATACAGAACCGGGCACTTCTGGAACCGGTGAAATTACGTCTCTTTCTTGTCACTTCTTTCACCTCCTTTCCTTATAAATTCCATATTCTTACAGTAAGCATGGAAGAAAAAGGTGTCAAAGCGGCAGAGAAAGAAATTGATGCAGAACCTATACCCGGTAGAGAAGTTCCCGGTAGCTGCGCGCCGTCTCCTGCCAGGAAAAGACGCTGTTTTTTGCAGCCTCACAAACGGCGGACCACTGTTCCGGTGATTCCTGTTTCATCCGGAGCGCCTCCCGGCACTGCTCCACAAAATGGCTGACCTGCTGGTCAACGGTTCTGCCGCCGAAGACGAAGCCGTTTTCCCCGTCCCGGACCGTGTCTTTCAGCCCCCCGACGTTGTGGACCAGACAGGGCTGCCCCTCCCGCATGGCAAGCATCTGGCTGATGCCGCACGGCTCAAAGGAACTCGGCATCAGAAACAGGTCGCCGTTCCGGTACAGGGCCCTGGCGCAGGCATTGGAATAGCCGCGGAGAAAGATAAAATTGTCGTACCGGGCGCTGATCCGGGTCAGAAACTGTTCATATGCCGGATCCCCTGATCCCAGAAGGAGAAGAAGCCCCTGGTCACCGAGTACCTGCAGTATGCCTTCCAGTCCGGAATCATATGGCTCACTGGACCGGCGCATGATCAGCATCTTCTGTTCGGTGATCCGCCCGACACTGGTGAGAAGCACCGGCGGTCGCCGGTCGCCCTGTTCCTGCAGCCGGGCATGGGCCAGAAAGTGGGCCGGTGAAAGCGCATCCTCTTCGCCGGCCCAGCGCAGGACATGGGACCGGAGCAGCGCCGTCAGGCTGTCAAAACCGGTGCGGTTTTTTTCCCGGTGTTCCGGATAGGTGCATCCGTTCAGAATGCCGGACAGTCGTCCGTCTTCCTTCGCCGCAGCAATATCTTCCTCCAGACCTTCACCGCCGTAGAAGACACGGTTTCCCATCTTGATGCTCGGCTGCGTGATCTCTTCGGCGTAGGACGGGGAAACCGTGTGGACGGCATCGGCAAGGCGGATACCGGCGGCCATGGGATTGACGGTATCCCGCCACCGGGGATCCGCCAGCAGATCGGTGTCGAAGTGCATCTCCGGAAACCAGGCCGCCAGAGAGGATGCATGACCGGAAAAAGGGCGTACCCCCTGATAGGCCAGATTGTGGATGGAATAGACGGTCCTGATCTGTTTCAGTTTCTGATACCGGCTGTGGAACTCCCGCAGGATCAGGAAAAAGGCGGTATGCCAGTCATGGAGATGGATCACGTCCAGATCCTCGAAGATTCCCTCCTGAACCGCTTCGGCCACCGCCGCACAGAAACAGGCGAACCGGTTCGCATCGGTGGCAAAGGGGCTGTCCGGCGGATCATCGCTGTACAGACGCCGCTCCGGTGAAATGAGGCAGGGGGTATCGACGGTCATCTGCACCACACCGGGATGGGGGTTCTTTCCCTCCAGTTCATGGATGACGGCCCACTGCCGCTCACCGGCAAAGGAAAAGGCCTGGGAGGCATTTCCGATGATGGGATTGATCTGGTGGAGAAATCCATAGGAAGGTGTCACCACTGTCACCCGGTCTCCCGATTCTGCCAGCGCCGCCGGTATATCCCGGATGACATCACCGATGCCCCCGACCTTTCCGCCGTTGAGCGCGTCATTTTCCGAAGCAACCATCAGAATGTTCGTCATATCGTTTTCTCTCCTGTTCGCATCCATCGTTTCCGTGATGAAAAGATCATTCCGTCATTTGCAGTTTCTGAAGAAAGGGAAATGCCGTGCATGACGGCTATTGCTGTCAGCGGTCCGGGGGGCTACCGCTGACGCGGGCTGCCGTTACCGGTTGTGATGGGACTGTGCATAGTGACGCCGCAGCAGATCTTCGCCCCAGTCGTCCTGGAGATCGCGCCAGACGGTATGGATATGGTTGGCGTTGTTCTGGGTGTTGTCGTATTCCACCAGAAAACCCGGCCCGTGAAGACGGTAGTAATGAGGCTGTCCCGGTTCGCCGCTGCCGGCCCAGGCAAAATGGATGTACTTCAGTCCTTCCTTTTCGATGGCGTTCATCCGCAGATCGGCCACATCCGGGGGCATCCGCGTGAGATACTCCCGGATCAGGTCCATCATCAGCGGCTTCTGGTCCTCTTCTGTCATCTCCTCCAGGGGTATGCCGACCGGTTCTTCCATGTTCCGGATCGAAGGATACCAGCGGGTGACAATATCGTCTGGTGCATCCGGGCTGAAGACGGCCTGCCGGCGCTGTTTTTCATCCAGGGACGTCAGCAGATGCCGGGCCAGATCCTCCTCCTCGGGCAGGGTCCGGAAACCGGACATGGGGCCTTCCGGCACTTTTGCCGGATTGGCCCCGAAGAAACTGGGCGTGGGGGCCACATGACGGCCTTCCACGACAAAGTAGTTGAGAGAGAGATGATGCCCCTCGATCCGCCATCCCCAGGGCCGTTCCACGGACGGTTCCCCGAAGATGGTCACGTAGTAGAACTCCGGATTCCGGTTGTGATGGCCCGCGACGCCCTCCAGAACGCCCAGTATCTTTTCCAGCGCCATAATGTTCAGGGCCTGGATATTGCCCCGGCGGCT
>JBEPXL010000041.1:0-12938 GCA_041641935.1 Desulfobacteraceae bacterium
GAAAAAGGTGGTTCAGAGAGAGAGGGGGCGGGGACGGCGAAATCCTTCTTCCGGATCAGAAAAAAAAACAGCCGGTGATGATTCTCCGGCTGTTTATACAAAAAGGGAACCCGCCGGGGGGGAGTGGCGGGTTCCCGGATGGTGATCATACGGTCTGCTGAAAAGCGTTCTTAAATATCATAGTAGAGATAGAACTCATGGGGATGCGGACGCAGCTTGACGGGATTGACTTCGGTTTCCGTCTTGTACTCGATCCACTTTTCGATGACGTCCGGTGTAAACACATCGCCCCTGGTCAGGAACTCATGATCCTCTGCCAGCGCGGCCAGCGCTTCATCAAGGGAGCCGGGCGCGGAGGGGATTTCCGCCAGTTCTTCGGGCGGCAGGCTGTAGATGTCCTTGTCCATGGGTTCACCCGGATCGATCTTGTTCTGGATACCATCCAGTACCGCCATCAGCATGGCGGAGAAGGCCAGATACCCGTTACAGGACGGGTCGGGGGTCCGGAACTCGATCCGTTTTGCCTTGGGAGAGACGGAATACATCGGAATCCGGACCGCCGCACTCCGGTTCCGGCTGGAATAGGCCAGGTTGACCGGTGCTTCAAAGCCGGGAACCAGCCGTTTGTAGGAGTTGGTGGTCGGGTTGGTGAAGGCGCAGAGGGCCTTGCAGTGCTTCAGGATGCCGCCGATGGCGTACAGGGCTTCCTGGGACACGCCCGCATATTTATCACCGGCAAAGAGCGGCTTGCCTTCATTCCAGATACTGATGTGGGTATGCATGCCGGTTCCGTTGTCTTCAAACAGCGGCTTGGGCATGAAGGTGACGGTGTGGCCGTGACGGTAGGCGATATTTTTCAGGACATACTTGAACCAGACCAGCTGATCGCCCATCTCCACCAGCGGTTTGAACCGCATGTCGATCTCCGCCTGACCGGCCGTGGCCACTTCATGATGCTGGCACTCCACGTCGATGCCGAGGCTCTCCAGGGTCAGCAGCATTTCCGTCCGCATGTCCTGGTACTTGTCGGTCGGCGGAACCGGGAAATACCCTTCCTTGTGACGGGGCTTGTAGCCCTGGTTCGGGCACTCTTCCCGGCCGGTGTTCCAGTTGCCTTCCACGGAGTCGATAAAATAGAAGGCACTGTTGCGGGTGGACTGAAACCGGATATCATCGAAGATGAAAAACTCGGCTTCGGGGCCGAAGAAGGCGGTATCGCCGATGCCGGTGCTTTTGAGATAGGCTTCGGCCTTTTTGGCGATATTACGGGGATCGCGGGAATAATTTTCATGGGTGATGGGATCGACAATGTTGCCGATGACCACCAGGGTCGGCTCGTCATAAAACGGATCCATCCGCGCGGTTTCGGGATCCGGAACCACCAGCATGTCGCTGGCGTTGATCGGCTGCCAGCCGCGGATACTCGATCCGTCAAAACCGAAGCCGTCTTCAAAGGTCGATTCATCCAGTTCGCTCAGCGGAATGGTGAAATGCTGCCAGATGCCCGGAAAGTCCATGAAACGCAGATCAACAACCTTTGCCTTGTTTTCTTTTGCCATTGCCAGAACTTCTTGAGGTGTCATAAATTACTCTCCTTTATTGAGTGGAATAAAAGTCACAGTATTTCCCCTAAAACCTTCTGTACTTCTGTCTGGATCATCGCCAGCTGATCCGGCGATTCGATCTTCTGCCCGTCAAAGTCCCGCACATAGAAGACATCCACCACCTGGTCCACCTTGGTTGCGATCTTGGCGATCCAGACATCCAGGCGGCTTTTGAACAGGGCGTCGGTGATGCCGTAGAGCAGCCCTGGATGATCGTAGGCAAAAACCTCGATGATGGTAAAAAAGCTGGAACTTTCATTGTCGATTTCCACCCGGTTCAGATGCCGCTGTCCGGAGACCGGTTTCGGCCGGGTGTACCCGTACTCGGACAGTCGTTCCCGCAGGGTGGTATCGATATCCATTTCACCGGACAGGGTCGCCTCCAGGGCTTCGGCGGCCTGCTGCCACTTGACCTGTTCATACAGCCGGTCCGGCGGCGGTTCGACCTCGAACACATCAAGGGCGATGTTGTTCCGCCAGGTGTAGACCTGGGCATCGAGAATCCGGATGCTGTTCAGGGTGAATACCCCGGCGATTTTTGAAAAGAGCCCCGGAAAGTCTCTGGCGCACAGGGTGAGGGTCCGGGTATCGGAGACGATATTCTGGCTGATTTCCCAGATGAACCGGGCGTCTCCGAGGCGTCTGTAGAGCGCGATGTGATCTTTCAGATCATGGGTCGGGGTGTAAAGAAGATACCGGGGCGACATGTAGTGAAACAGCGCCTCGATCTCTTCCTGTTCCCGGTTGGTATCGGCGGCTTCCATCAGAAGGGTCTTTTTCCGGTCCATCACCGTTACCGCCTCGGTGCTGGTCAGTTCACCGGTCCGGAGAACACTCAGAACATTCAGGTAGAGCCCTTCCATAAGACTGGCGGTCCAGGCATTCCACGCCTTGGGACCGGTGGAGGCGGAATCGGCCACCGCCAGCAGATAGAGCATGTCCAGCCGGTCGATCTTTTTGATGCGCCGGGCGCAGAGAAGGGCGGTTTCCTCATCCTGAATATCCCGCCGGGTGGCGATCTTGACCAGAAACAGGTGCTCGGCCACCAGAAAGGATACCGTGTCCACTTCTTCCGGTGAATATCCCTTGACGGTCATAATCTCCCGGACCACTTCCGCGCCGGTGGTCGAATGGTCCCCTTCGGATTTTCCCTTCCCCACATCGTGGAGCAGTGTCGCCCAGAGCAGCAGCACCGGAGATTCCAGCCGCTGATAGATTTCCGCGCACAGGGGCTTGCCGGTCGGGTCTTCGGTGGTTCCGAAGAGTTTGATCATGTCGACTGTCCGCAGCAGATGCTTGTCCACCGGAAAGAGATGGTATTCATCATACTGGATCCGGTTGAGGACCGCATTGAACTGGGGAATGAACCGGACCAGAAAGCCTGTCTCGTTCATCGCTTCCAGTACATTGAAACGGGAAGGGGATGACAGAAGAATCTGTTCAAAGGAGTGGACGGCCCTCGCTGCCGTCCGGAACTGTTTCGTGACCAGGTGAAGGAATTCCCGGACCAGACGCCTTGCCTCCGGGCTCAGGGGCAGCTGAAGCCGGGCGCTTTCCTCGAAAATCTGCATCAGGAGGAAGGGGTTTTCCGGAATGATACGGGATGATACGAATCCGAGCATTCCCCGCCGGACCTGCAGCCCTTCGACCAGAGACGCCGATCTCGGTTTCCGCCCGCGCCGGGGCCGTTTTTCATTCTCCATCTCGTAGACCTGCATCTGTTCATGCTGCTTCAGAAAGTTCATGTGCCCATGAAGTTCCCCCAGAAACCGTTCCACCGGCAGCTGACTGTTCCGCTTCCGGTATTTCATCCGGCGGGCGATCTCTTCCTGATACCGGAAGAGAAGCTGGTCATACTTCCGCTCCGCCAGATCGTGGAGATGGTTCCGGACGTGCCAGATGAAGGCAAGGGAACGGATCAGCCGCTGGAATTCATCGGCGGACATGCAGCCGTAATATTCGAGATCCCTTGGCTGCTGAACGTCTGCCTTGATCCGGGCGATCCACATGATGGTGTGGTAGTCCCGCAGCCCGCCGTCTCCTTCCTTCAGATTCGGCTGCAGCAGATAGGAGGAATCGCCGAAGCGGTCGTGGCGTTCCCGGTTCCGCTGGATGACCCGGTCAATGACATCTCCGGCCTGATCTTTCATGAATGTCTTCCGGAACTGGTCCCGCAGTTTCGAATAGAGCGGAGAAATGCCGCAGATGAACCGGCTGTCCAGCAGCGACGTGAGCATCTCCACATCCTTCTGGGCGAGCTGGATGCATCCGTCCGGCGTCTGAACGGTATAGCCCACATCCATGCCGATGTTCCACAGCGGATGGATAAACTCCCGGACCAGGGCTGCTGCCTCGTCCGGTATCGAATTTTCAAAGAGAAACAGGAGGTCCACATCCGAATGGATGCACTGTTCCTGCCGGCCGTAGCCCCCCAGGGCCACAATTGCGTAGGGATTTTTGTTGATATTGATGGCCGGTCCCACAGCACTGTGTTCGTAACTTTCGTGAAAGTAGTCATCCAGAAGAAGGGACTGTTTCTTTAAAAAGGAAGGAGCGGCGGACGTATCCTGTTTCAGATATTCCTGAATCAGTTGCTCCTGACGCTCCTGAAGCGTCTGCAGGCGTATATCACTGGTCTCTGTCGCCAACATTGCACCATCCCATTTCCGGTTCAGATCTTCTGGTTCCGCGCTCTTCACTTGGGCTTATATGGTAAGCAACCATCATGCCAATGATTTGATTTGAATATTTTTGATGTATTATCTATAAGTTGAAGTCGAAAACCGGAGAATAAAATAAAATCTTCATTAACATTTTTGTAATAAAGAAGAAAAAAATATTGCAGAAATGTTGTCTCCGGAAAAGAGGTACGCTTCAGGGAGCGGACGGCATATTGTCTGCAGAAAGGGTAAAGGAGCCGGTCCGGTCACCGGCCTGTACCGTATAGGTTCCGGTGGAAAGTTCCTGCACATCCAGTGCGATCGTCCGGGTGAACGGAACCAGGGCCTGGGTGCACATGGCACCGGCCGGCCGTTCCGTGTGGAGTGCAATTTCAAACTGCTGATCGGTGCGGGAAGCGGTGACGGACCGGATACGGGTGCAGCCGTCGGAAAGATACCCGGTAAGGGTGACGCGCACCTGCACGGGATCGGATTCCGGCACGGATACCTCCAGACCGGTGATGCGGGCGGATGTACCGGCAATTTCCTCCGGCGCTTCGGACGGTGCTGCCGCCGGTGGGGAGGGGGCGGAAGAGGATGCTGTCTGACAACGGGTGCAGGATGTCAGCAGAATCAGGACGCAGAACAGAACGGACAGCGGGAAAGCAGACGGTTTCATGGCATCACCTGTTTCTGTCGGCATGGGGGGAGACCGGATCGGTATCGTCTGACATATTTGAAATGGTCATGAAACGGAGGGGGCATCCCGCACAGGTGTCTTCCTGAACGCGCAACGTTTGCCGGTGCAGCAGGCAATGGCTTGGTTCAAAGATCATCGGGCGGACCGGGTACGGGACAGATCAGCAGGGATTCTCCCCCGCCGGTGATCAGGGAAAAAGCGTCGCTTTCACTGAGGGGCTTGGAAAAGAAAAATCCCTGACCGTACTCGCACCCGTAGGAGCGCAGCAGTTCCAGCTGTTCCAGCGTCTCCACCCCTTCGGCGACCACATCCATTTTCATGCTCTGGGCGATGGAGATAATCACGGCCACCATATCCTGCTTTTCCGGATCCTGTCCCATCCGCGCAGTAAAGGAGCGGTCGATTTTGAGGGTGTCGATGGGGAACCGGTGGAGATAGGAAAGGGAAGAATATCCGGTTCCGAAATCGTCCAGGGCGATGTGGACGCCGAGGGATTTGATCTCCTTCAGCAGTCCGATCAGATGATCCACATTCTCGATCAGAACGCTTTCGGTCATCTCCAGTTTCAGGAAATGGCCGGGCAGACCCGATTTCCGGAGAACCTTTCTGAACTGCGACATGAAGTCGTTCTGCATGAACTGCCGCCCGGAGATATTGACATTGACGAAAAAACGTTCTTCGGCCGGCAGATGATCCAGCCATTCCCGGGTCCGGATACAGGCTTCCTCCAGAATCCAGTGCCCCAGATTCTGAATATAACCGGTCTTTTCGGCAATAGGGATGAAGACCTCCGGTGAAATCAGCCCCCGGTCCGGATGGAGCCACCGGACCAGTATCTCGAAACCGGCGACCCGGCAGGTATCCAGCGCGATGATGGGCTGATACTTCAGGACGAATTCCCCCCGTTCCACTGCCCGTCGCAGATCGGTTTCCAGGTGGAGCAGGTTCAGGGTGCGGTCGTGGAGGGATTCGTCATAAATCTGATATTCCCCCAGTCCCAGTGCCTTTGCCCCGTACATGGCAATATCGGCATCCCGCAGAAGATCGACCGTGGTTTCGTATTTTTCATCGCCCGGTACGATCCCGATGCCGGCCGTCACAAAGATTTCCTTTCCCTCGATATCGAAGGGAAAATCGAGTTCGTTCTTGATCCGCCGGACCACCCGCAGCGTATCCTGGGGATGGTTTGTACCTTCGAGCAGGATGGCGAACTCGTCGCCGCTGAATCGGGCCACCAGTTCGCTCCGGCGGAGGCAGTGCCGCAGGCGGTCGGCTACCTGTTTGAGCAGTTCATCACCGGATTCATGGCCGAGGCTTTCGTTGATCACGCTGAACCGGTCGAGATCAAGGTACAGGATGGCATAGGCGGACTTCCGCTCCCCACTGGAATTTTTCATTACCTTGCGGAGCCGGTTCAGAAACAGGGCCCGGTTGGGAAGTCCGGTCAGGCTGTCATGGAAGGCCTGGTGGTGGAGTTTCTTCTCCACCAGACGCCGGTCTTCGATCTCCTGCTTCAGCCGGGCATAGGCCTTTTCCAGGTGGCGGTTGCGCTCCCGCAGGTTCTGAATGTAGCTGTCTGTCCGGTCCCGGACCATTCCGGCGAGGAACTGCAGCAGGGAAAATGCGATGGACGCCGAGGAACGGATCACCCGCTGAAAGTCTTCGCGCCGTATCCAGAGCAGGGACGAGCCTTCCCGGACCACTGCCGTGGCGCTCCGGGGAAAGTCGTCAATCAGCGCCAGTTCCCCGAAGGCGTGGCCGGTTTCGCAGAGGGTCAGCAGATCCTGTTCGGCGGTATCATAATCTTTCCAGATTTCCACGGACCCGTCGAGGACGATATAGAACCGGTCCCCGATGGAGCCTTCGCCAAAGAGAACCTGTTCCACCGGGAACTGCTCTTCCCGGCAGACCATGCTGATCAGGCGGATGTCATTGGCCGGGAGGGTGGCAAAGAGATCGACATTTTTCAGAAATGCTTCGTAGGGTGCTGCCGTCATGGTTCCACTCACAGTAGATGATTCAGAAAATCCCAGAACAGGCGTACACCGAAACCGGTTCCCCCTGCGCCGCAGTAGGCACTCTCCTTCTCGATGAAGGCGGGACCGGCGATGTCGATATGGGCCCACCGGGTATCCTTCACAAATTCCGACAGAAAGAGGGCGGCGGTGATGGCCCCGGCCCACCGTTTGGAACGGCTCATGTTGTTCAGGTCGGCGATATTGCTTTTGAGCAGTTCCCGGTAGTCGTCGGGAAGGGGCATCCGCCAGCACCGTTCAAAGGTCCGTCTGCCGGACCGGAGAAGCGCTTCCGTCAGTTCGTCGTCTTCGGAGAAGACACCCGCAAAGCCTTCGCCCAGGGCCACCACACAGGCGCCGGTCAGGGTGGCCATGTCGATGAGAATATCGGGTTTCATGGTTTCGATGGTGTAGGCGATGGCGTCGATCAGGATGAGCCGCCCTTCGGCGTCGGTATTGCCGATCTCCACGGTCTTGCCCGCATAGGTCCGGATCACGTCCCCCGGGCGGATGGCATTGGCGGAGACCATATTCTCCACCAGGGGCAGTACCCCGATCAGGTTGACCCCCGGACGGACCTGCGGGGCGGACAGGAGGGTGGCCGCCACGGCCGCGGACCCGGCCATATCCTGCTTCATGTCGCTCATGGAACCGCTGATTTTCAGGTTCAGCCCGCCGGTGTCGAAGGTGACGCCTTTGCCTACCAGGGCGACGGTTTTCTCCGCCTTTTCCGCCTGATACTCCAGGATTACCAGCCGGGCCTTTGATTCGCTTCCCTGGGTCACCGCCATCAGTGCGCCGAATCCCTTCTCCCGGAGTGCCGTCTCGTCCAGAACCGTTACCTTGAGCCCGGCCGCCGCAGCCTTTTCGGCGATATCTTCGGCATAGACCTCCGGCTGTTTGTCATTGGCCGGAAGATTGACCCATTCCCGGGCCATGACCGTTCCCGCGCAGACGGCTTCCACCCGTGACGGCAGATATTCATATGCCGCAGCCGTCTTTTCATCCACCAGAAAGTCGATGGTCTGTAACGGCGTCTGCTTCTTTTCCTGTTTATACCGGTTGTCGACATGGTTTCCCAGGCAGGCCCCTTCCATGAGGGCCGTCAGCAGTTCCTTCTCTTCCGTACCGGTCTTTCCGGCGGACGGGACGGCGATGGTCGCTTCAGGCAGTTTCATCCGCATGCAGCGGCGGATCATCTTTCCGGCCAGGGCACGGAATGCTTCGGCGTCGGCCTTTCCGGCTTTTCCGAGTCCTGCCAGGATAACCCGTCCGGCGTTGATGCCGTCCGGATCGTACAGGACCATCACATCCCCTTTTTCGCCGGAAAATTCGGGCCGTTCTCCGGCTCTGTCGATCAGGGTCCGGACAGGATCACCGGCATGGAGAGGGCTGTCTTCACAGACTGGAAGGATCAGGGTTTCGATCCGGTTTTTGGTCGGGTCTGAGGTGTTGAATCTGAGCACGTTCTTCTCCTTGTTTGCAGCGGGCATCTGAGGATCAGGTCCGCAGGGTGGCGACGAGACGCAGCGGGTGGGTCAGCAGGGACAGGGCAGACAGAATGTCGGTGCAGACCACATCGGCGGCGGAGACGGTGTCCAGGGCGGCGCCTTCCCCCAGAATCACGGCGATGCCCAGGGCCGAAGCCTTGAGCATGAGGCTGTCGTTGCGGCCGTTGCCGATGCTGGCCGTGTGCCCGGGGTCCATTTCCCGGACATAATCGAGTTTGCCCATGTCCTGGTCCCTGGCGGGAAGGATATGCAGGCTGCACCGGATGCCTTCGAGTTCGGCGGCGGCATGGCCGAAGGTGTCGGCCGTCAGTACATGAATATCCAGGGAATCGGCCAGGGTATTGAGACTCTCCTTGACGCCGGGCAGCAGCCGCCCGTCCACGGCAAGGGTTCCGTTGAAGTCCAGCACCAGATGGGCGATCTCCAGTGTTCTGTATCCGGGGACATTGATTTCGATCATTTCTTCGGTCCTCTCTGCCGGTTTTCCAGGCGGATGGCGGTTACATTTCCCCCTGTTCCTTGAAGCTGTAATACGCCCTGCGGGTAAAGACCAGGTGATCCAGCAGATTCACCCCCAGAACTTCGCCGGACTCGCGGATGCGCCGGGTGACACTCCGGTCTTCGGGACTGGGGCTGACATTTCCGGAGGGATGGTTGTGGGCCAGAATAATGGCGGCGGCGCGGTCGGTGATGGCGTCGGCAAAGACTTCACGGGGGTGGATCTGGGTCCGGTTGAGCAGCCCGATGGTGACCACACGGGTGGCGATGACTTCATTGGCGCCGTTGAGGGAGATGCAGAGCAGGTGCTCCTGTTTCCGGTCGGCGTAGTGGCGGATCAGCGGGAGAACATCGGCCGGGGAGCCTACCCTGGTTCCCTCGGGGCGGATCCGGCGCCGGGCAAACTCCAGGGCTGCCGTAATGACCGATGCCTTGGCGCATCCGATCCCCTTGACGTCCTGGAGCGCTTCCAGATCGGGAAATCCGCCGTTTTCGTCCATCAGGGTCAGGATTTCCTCGGCGATGGTCATGACACTCCGTCCCTTGCCGCCCATCCCCAGAAGAATCGCCAGAAGTTCACGGTCGGACAGGGCATGGGGCCCTCTCCGTTTCAGTTTTTCACGGGGCCGTTCATCTTCGGGAAGATCAGCGATCCGCCGGTTGGCCGTTTCTTTGTCTCGGACATACATACTGCATGGCGCCTGTTCGTTGATCTGCTGAATGCGTATCAAACTGGCGGGCCTCTGCGGACAGCGTGAAGGATCGCTTTGCGGAACATGCTGTGCCGCAGCCTGCAATCTGTCCGGTTTCGCCCGGTGTTCGTCGTCTGATTTTTGTTTCAGAAGGCATATCACATTTGTCGAATTATTCAAGTATTACCTCGACGGAGAGGGAAAAACGCCGGTCCGGCGGCGGATGCCGGGACTGCTGACCGGGAAAAAATGGACTTATGGCGGGCATCTTGGTATGATCGCCGGAAACGCTGTTTATCCGATAACGGGAGAGATTGATGACCAAGGCATCGATGCAGCATCGGTGTATTTTTCATGTGTTTGACGGACTTCGCGAGGGACTGAGCCATTTTTCCCAGCCGAGCCGGGTGGCCCTGATTTACGCCATCGGGCGCCATGATTCCCTGCGGATTTACGACCCCCAGTATCTTCTGCAGGGCCATGAACCGAAGCTGAAGGATCTGTACCTCGATTCGGACCGGTGGCGCAGGGGAGAGGAAGAAGGGCTGGATCTGAAGCGGTTCGAGGTGTTTCATGAACGGAACCTCCAGCTGACCGGGCTGATCTCCTTCGGGGGGCGGTCCCGTGCCATCGCCTACCAGATGTGGTTCACCGAACACCATCCGGACATGTGTTCGGTCGGTCCGACGGAGCGTTGGCTGGAACACGCGGTCTGGCTTCTTTCCCAGGATCTCACCAATCTGGAGATTCCCTGTATCGGCACATCCGAATATGTTCTGCGGGAGTACGCCACCCATGCGGTCCGGGACTACATCGTGGACCGCCGCAGCGCCCTGATCGGATGGGACACCCATATCCGGATTTATCCGACACTGGATGCGGTTCTCGGCATTTCAGAAACCTTCGAGGAGGGAAGCTGGCCCCGGGGAACCCTCGCCTTTGTGGAACCGACCGCCGTCTCCCGTCTCACCTTTCTTGCCCGGTTTCCCTACATGGAGCAGCCGGGAATCCGGGACTACAAGCATGTCCGGAAACTGCTGCTGTCGGTGGAGAAATCGGACCGGTTTCTCATTTCGGACGGAAAGAGCATCCTCGGCATTGCGGCAGGGGAGATACCGGCGGCCTCACTGATCGCCGATTTCCGGGGAGGGCATGGCTTTCTGCTGCTGAACGGTGATCTGATCTGCAGTTTTTTCGATGGCCGGTTTCACTCCTCCACCCGGAAGGCGAAGCTGGTCCAGGTGGAAGAGGCGCTTCTGGAGACGGACATGGACCCGGGGGACAGCAGCCGGCTGTTCAAAATGATCGCAGCCATTGTCCACCATGCCCAGGAGCAGCGGTTCGGCTGCACCATCGTCATCGATCTGAACCGCAAACCGATCCGGACCTCGGGCCAGCACTTCAACCGGCCCCTGGACCTGCGGGAACCGTGTCATCTGGATCTGGCAAAATCCCTCGCCTGTGTCGACGGGGCGCTGCACATCCGCCGGGATCTCCATCTGCATGGCTTCGCCTGCCTGCTGGACGGATATGCCGTGCCCGGAGAGAACCGGGCCCGGGGGGCGCGGTTCAATTCAGCGCTCCGGTTTACGGCCCAGCACGAGGAGATCATTGTCGTGGTCGTCTCGGCCGACCGTCCGGCGTCGGTCATCCAGGGCGGGGTTGAACTGACGGCCCAGTGTGACTGGAAACCCCTGTACGGCTACGTCCCGTCCCCGCCGCTGCTGGCGGATTATGTGAAATAGTAATATTTTGGTAATATTTGTATGTTTTCGGAGGTAAGATCAGGTATAAGCTAATATGAGATATTTAAAGCATGATTTTTGTTTGGGATAAACTCTATAAAGGGGGGATGATTGAAATGACCAGAATAGTATCTTTGTTTATTTACTATCTTCTCTATTCCTGTATGTATTGTTTACCTCTGCTATTTGTTGTGTATCTGCTAAATATGGCTGGTATCAATGTAGCATATTATATTGAGAAAATTGAGGCAGTAAGGCTCATCCTTTTTGTGTTATTCTGGGCTTATGTATTTCTTTTACCAGCATACAGGGCTAAGTTGGCATCTGAAACCTATGGTGAAAGAGATATGCCATTTTGGGAAGCACATTCCATTTCGGGGGAAATTTTAAAATCTCAATTCGGTTTTTTGCCTATTGTAGGACGCTTTTTCAGCAACTCCAAAGCATAAATACCTGTATTAACTTTATGGCTGCCAGGGGAATATGCCTTCATCGCCCTGGCAGTTTTTCTTATCTGATTCAGAGATCGCATTCAGGATCGGAGAAAATTATACTACAGCGCATTCTTGACATCCTCAATATCGACCACGCCGGACTTGCTGTCTTCGCTTAACCGGAAGAGAGAAACCGACTCGTTCAACTGGGCCGACATCTGGGCCAGATTCTTCATGGAAACCGCCGTCTGACGGCTGGCCGCCGAGGTCTGAGAACTGATTTCGCCGACCTCCTCCATCGTCTTGGCGATCTCTTCAGACGCCCGGGCCTGCTGCTTGGAAGCCTGGGAAATGGACTGGATCAGTTCCCCGAGCTGCACCGAAACATTCTCGATCTCCTGCAGCTTGCTGCGGGCCCCGTCGGCCAGCTTGGAACCTTCCACCACCCGCTGGATACTCTCTTCCATACTCCGCCCGGCCTCGTTGATTTCCCCCTGGATGTTCTTGATGAGGGTATCAATCTGCTTGGTCGCGTCGGTCGAGCGTTCCGCAAGACGCTGCACCTCTTCGGCGACGACGGCGAACCCCCGTCCCGCGTCCCCGGCCATGGCCGCCTGGATGGAGGCGTTGAGGGCCAGAATGGAGGTCCGGTCCGCAATGTCATTGATCAGCTGGACAATGTTGCCGATCTCCTGGGAGCTTTCCCCGAGCCGCTTGATCGCCCGGGCGGTCTCCTGGGCATGTTCCCGGATCGATTCCATGGCCCGGTTGGTGGCACGGACCGCATCGGCGCCCTCCTTGGCATGAAGGGTTGACTGTTCGGAAACCCCGGCGGACTGGGCCGCATTCTCGGCTACCTGCTGGATCGAGGTGGACATTTCATTGATGGCGTCGATGGTTTCCCCGACCTGAACCGCCTGCATTTCGCTGGTCTCGGCCAGATTCTCCGTGGAACGGCTGACATCCTGGGAGGTCGAGATCACCTGAAGGGTCACGTCCTTGACGTTTTTGACGACCTGGCTCAACTGCTCGGCCATCTCGTTGAAGGAATCGGCGATGGCCCCGGTAAAATCTTCGGT
>JBEPXL010000042.1:0-12811 GCA_041641935.1 Desulfobacteraceae bacterium
GTTCGGCGGACTCTGGGGCATCTGGGGCTTTTTCTTGCCATTCCGCTGGCAACACTCTTTCACTCGGTGATCAAGGCATGGCAGCAGTCTTCCCGGAACAGGAGCCGCACCGAATCCGAATCCCCTGCTCCGGTCCGTCAGGAGACCATTGACGGAACGACATCACCCACCGGTTCCGTCTGACCGCCGCAGAGCGCCTTGTAGAGACCGCAGATGGTCTTGCAGTCTTCAATCTCGCCGCGGTCGATCATGGCAAACACCTCATCGATGGCCACCTCGTGGACATCCATCACCTCGTCCGCATCGAGGTTCTGTCCGGCCGGGCGCAGCCCCTTTGCCAGAAACAGATGAATCCGTTCATCGGAATAACCGGGAACCGGTGTAATCTGTCCCAGCGCTTCCATGCTTTCCGCCGTATAGCCGGTCTCCTCGGCCAGTTCCCGCCGGGCGCACGCCAGCGGCGATTCATCCGGGTCCAGGGTTCCGGCAGGAATCTCCCAGATGTATCCGCCGACCGCGTGGCGGTACTGCCGGATCAGCACCACTTTGCCGTCATCTGTAAGGGGAACCATTGCCGATGCACCGGGATGCCGGATAATGTCCATATCGATGGTGACGCCGTTTTCCAGGGTTACATTCTCCCGGACCATTTCAAAGACCCTGCCCCGGTGGAGCGGTTCCCGGCGGTTTACGGTTGCTGTCATGTCATCTCCTGACGGATAAAAAAAAGGGCCACCCCGGCGGATGACCCTTTTCGATTCTGAAAATGAAGGAAAGCGCTTTCTTACGCCCCCGCTTCTTCCTTGACCGATACCGCAATCTTGAACAGAGCGGTCAGTACCATAAAACCGATGGCATAGACACCGATGGTGATGACCATCTCGGGAATGGTGGGGATATACTCGTTCACATGATGGAGCGGGTCCGGAACGAAACCGCCGGAGATCATGCCCATCCCCTTGTCGATCCATGCGCCCACGAAGACCAGTACACAGGCGATGGCCAGTACGCCTTCATTGCGCCGTGTACTGGGATTGAGCAGCAGAAGGATCCCCACCAGCATCAGAATCATGGAGGTCCACATGAACGGTACGAGAGTGCCGTGCCCGTGGAGTCCGGCAAACAGATAGACAAGATGATCCATGTGTTCGGGAATATGGCTGTAGAAGGCGACAAAGACCTCACACAGAAAGAAGAAGACATTCAGAATGATGGCGTAGGTAACGATCTTGGCCAGACTCTGGATCTGCTCCCTGCCCGGATCGAAATTGGTCACCCGCCGGATGATCAGACAGAGCAGAATCAGAAAGGCCGGTCCGGCCGCAAAGGCTGATGCCAGAAACCGGGGGGCCAGAATGGCCGTCAGCCAGTATCCTCTGCCCGGAAGACCGCAGTAGAGGTAGGCTGTTACCGTATGAATACCCACCGCCCAGGGAATGGACAGGTAGATAAACGGCTTGAGCCATTTGGGCGGCGGTACGTTGTTCCGCTCGGATTCCAGCACGTTCCATCCGATGATGATGTTCAGGAAGAGATACCCGTTGAGCACGATCATGTCCCAGAACAGCATGGAATGGGGGGTGGCGTAGAAGATCACATTCAGCATCCGGTTGGGCTGGCCCAGGTCCACCGTAATGAAGAGCAGACACATGGTAATGGATGCGATGGCCAGAAACTCACCCAGGATGGTAATCCGTCCGAAGGCCTTGTAGTTGTGGAGATAATATGGCAGCACCACCATGACACCTCCGGCGGCGACACCGACGAGGAAGGTGAACTGCGCGATATAAAAACCCCAGGAGACGGAACGGCTCATGCCGGTGATCCCGAGGCCGAACTTGATCTGCCACAGCCAGAACGCGACACCGATTCCGGCGATCACCATCAGCGCCGTCATCCACGCATAGTATTTTTTGCTTCCCTTAACCGCTAATTCAAGCATGGTCACCTCACACGATGTAGTATACCGAGGGCATCGTCCCCAGATTCTGTTTTCGCCGAATGGTGTAATTCTCCTGGATCAGTTTCCGGACTTCCGAACCGGGGTCATCGAGATCGCCGAAGGCAAGCGCCCCCTTGGATGCCTCGACACAGGCCGGCATCAGCCCGTCGGCCAGCCGCTCCGCGCAGAAGTTGCATTTTTCGACGACGCCCATGCACCGGTGGGGAAACTTTTTGTTGATCTCCGGAATAAACGGCTTCGGATCGCGGAAGTTGAAACTTCTGGCGCCGAAGGGACAGGCGGCCATGCAGAACCGGCATCCGATGCACCGGTGAAAGTCCATCATGACGATCCCGTCTTCCCGCTGAAAGGTGGCCTCGGTCGGACAGGCCTGCACGCACGGCGGATTTTCACAGTGGTTGCAGAGCACCAGGAATGACTTGTGAAAGATGTCCTGCTCGAAATTGTCGATCACCTTCCCCGGAAACGCGTGCTTGTATTCCTCTTCCCAGATCCACTTGATTTCATGCCGTTTGTTGGGCATGTGGGGCACATTGTGGATCTTGTGACAGGCCTCGATCATCGGCTCCATGTCCGATGCGGACTTGATTTTCCGCGAATCAATCACCATGGCCCAGCGGGTCGCCATCCGCGACTCCGGATTGGGTTTTATGGTAATGACATGCTTTTCCGCTTCTCCGTGTCCTCCGCCGGCAGCCCGGACCGCATCCAGAAAAGGAGGGGTTCCGAGAACACCGACACCCAGTGCCGAGACGCCGGCAACCTTCAGAAAATTTCTTCTGCTGTTTTGCATCACTCTTTCTCCTTCGGGTTCTCTATATGGCAATCCCAGCAATACGGATCGACCGAGGCGTAATTGTGACAGGCGTCGCAGAACTTCTCCTTGTTGGAGTGGCAGTCCAGACAGGTGTTGGAAAGGCTCATCTTGAAGCTCTTTCCTTCCTCGTTCACGTAGGTCCGGATGCCGTCCCGGACCACCCTGTCTCTCCAGACGTCCAGCAGTTGCATGTGTTCGGTCCGCATGTAATCGGTCGGGCGAACACATTTTTCCGCCGCCTTTGCCTTCTCTGTCAGTTCGGGTTTGGGCGCCGGAGCGCTCTTTCCATGATTGTACCAGAACGGAAAAGTGAACAGGCCCAGGAAAATGACCAGACCGGCAACCACCAGATTCTTGTTGTAGATTCTCTTTACGTTCACGCTTCCTCCTCCATTCCCGGCAGGGGTTCTCCGCGCAGGTCCGTCTCCCGTTTCTTTTCACCCGGCAGTATGAGCGCGTTGCCGACCAGTTCGGTGACACCGGTCACATCGACACCGGGAACCCAGTATTCCATCAGATCCGGAAAGGTGGCCCGGTCGATGGCGCAGATACAGGCCAGCGTGTTGACGCCGAACTTTTCATGGACATGCTTGACGGCAGTCGCCCGCGGAAAACCGCCGGCCATCCGGAGTTCCATGTCTTCACCGGCATTGAGACCCGATCCGCTGCCGCAGCAGAAGGTGTTCTCCCGGATGGTGTTCTCGGGCATGTCATAGAAGTTGTTGCAGACGTTCTTGATGACATACCGGGGCTCCTCGAACAGGCCCATGCCCCGTGACGGGTTGCAGGAATCATGGAACGTGACGGTGAGATTGTCATTCCGGCCGGGATCGAGGTCGAGCTTGCCGTGCCGGATCAGATCCGCCGTAAACTCCGAAATGTGCACCATCTTGGTGGATTTGGCATTCTCGAAGGTGGTGCCGGTGATCGGGTTGTGAGGCACTTCGAGGAAATCCGCCGGGCCGTTCATGGTGTCCATGTACTGGTGAATCACCCGCCACATGTGACCGCACTCGCCGCCGAGAATCCATTTGACGCCAAGACGCTTGGCCTCGGCATACATCTTGGAGTTGAGCCGCTTCATCATTTCATGGGAGGTGAAGAAACCGAAGTTTCCGCCCTCGGAAGCGTAGGTGCTCCAGGTGACGTCCAGGCCGTATTTGTCCTTCAGAAACTTGAACAGCATCATATATCCCATGCAGGAATATGTGCCGGGATCGGCAAAGACATCGCCGGAGGGGGTAATGAAGAGAATATCGGCCCCTTTCTTGTTGAAATTGGGGGCGACGTTGACGCCGGTGATATCCTCTATATCCTCCACGAAGAAGTCGAGCATGTCCTTGAAGGCGTGGGGCTGGATGCCGAGATGGTTACCGGTCCGGTAGCAGTTGGCCACGGGGGTGGCGATCCAGTCGATGTTGAGCCCCAGCAGATTCAGCAGTTCCCGCCCCATGATGGTGATTTCGGCGGTATCGATGCCGTAGGGGCAGAAGACCGAACAGCGCCGGCACTCTGTACACTGAAAGAGGTAGTACCACCACTCCTTGAGGACGTCGAGGCTCATTTCGCGTGCACCGCCCAGCTTTCCGAGCAGCTTGCCGAGCAAGGTGAAGTCGTTGCGGTAGACGGAGCGAAGCAGTTCCGCCCGGAGTACCGGCATGTTTTTGGGATCGCCGGTTCCGATGAAAAAGTGGCATTTTTCGGCACAGGCTCCGCAGCGGACACAGATGTCCATAAATACCTTTACGGACCGGAACCTTTCCAGCCGCTCCTTGAAGCCCTTGTGGAGGATCTCCTGCCAGTTTTCCGGCAGTTTCCAGTCCTCGTCCAGGGGGTTCCAGGGCCGCGCGTTGGGCAGCCCCACATATTCCATGCTCTTGGGATTCGCCGCGTAGCAGTACATACCCT
Source organism: Desulfobacteraceae bacterium (assembly GCA_041641935.1). Lineage (GTDB taxonomy): Bacteria > Desulfobacterota > Desulfobacteria > Desulfobacterales > Desulfococcaceae > JBEPXL01. Next base: position 4,689 of record JBEPXL010000042.1, read on the forward strand.
TTCGGATCTGGGAAGGGACATTCATCCAGTCCGCATCGGGCATTTCGTACTTCAGATCGGCTACAATGTCATCTGATTTGGGAATGTCCGCCATTGATTACTCCTTCTTTTCCACTGGGAGTCCAGCCTCTATCATATGTTCTCTGAATTCATCTTCATATTCTTCGTAAGTGTGAACGGGAACCGGATAATTCCAGGGGTTCACATGCCGTTCCGCCCGCGTGTTGCAGGGAAGGTTCCGGGTGGGACTCATAAAGATGCCGCCCATGTGCATCAGCTTGCTGAACGGAAAATACATCAGCAGGACGCTCACCAGGAAGAAATGGACGTAGAAGAGTCCGCCGACGCCCTCCGGAATGACGGGCTGAAATGTGGCGAGCCCCACCGTCAGCTGCTTGACCTCGGCAATGTTGATCTTGGTAAAATAGCGCATCATGATGCCGGTGATGGCGATAGCGATGATCAGAAAAAGCGGAAAATAATCTGAAACCAGGGAAATGTAGTTGGTGTGGTAGACGAAAACCCGTCTGAGGAGGAGGTAGAGGGTTGCGCCCAGAAGAACGAGACCGGACAGGTAGACGACCGGCAGTCCGAACTGAAAGAAGCTGTCCACCCCTTCCAGCCCCCGTACGAAAAAGGGAACCGGCTCGGCGAAAAAACGGAGGTGGCGCAGGGAAACAACCAGAAAGGTCCAGTGAAAGGCAAGCGCTCCCAGCCACAGAAAGAGTTCCAGGACATAGTAGACCCGTCCGCCTTTCTGGTACTTGAGCTTCAGATTTCTGAAAAGGGACCGGAAAAAGAGAACCTCCAGAATCATCCGGCCCACGACTTCCGTTCTGGTATGCGGACAGTCAAGCCGGTTATAGCTGATCCAGGGAAGCGACTTCTGCTGGCCCGCGGTGGTGGGAATCCGGAACGGAACCGCCGATCCGGCCCAGTCCAGAATCTTGTACGTAAATCCCGCGATGAAGATCGCCGTCGCGGCATACGGAATGACGATGCCGAACAGACTGTGAAGCCCAGCCACCTCAACACCCGCATACGCGATCAGAACAAGCAGTATGACTGCCATCAGGGAAAACAAGTACTTTGTGTTCATCAACAACCTCACTCTGCCCGGCCCCGGTGCAGCGTCGCCGCCGTCCGGAGCCTTCATCCATGAAGATTAATATTATTGTTGATCCAGACCCGGCTCATCGTCCGGAATATCCTTCACCAATCCCGCTCTGGAAAATGCCCGGTATATTTTGTTTCGTTCTGTGTTTGCCTTCAGCCGCAGAATGGTCTCGCGGCAGTGGGTATAGACATTGAAGGCGATCAGGGTCACCTCATCGATTCGGTCTTCAAACGCGATCAGCTGCTTCAGAAATGATTCATCATTATAGTCGATCCTGAACTCTTCCCGGATGATCTGCTTCAAAAAATGGGGAAACCCCGCGGCCTGGGAGGGGGAAAACATGGCCTGGACCGCACGGATGCGGATAATGGGGTCGAGATGGGCAGCCAGTGCCTTTTCATCCATTTCGGCCTTCAGAAGTTCATCAAAGACGGCTTCGAGATTCTTCCGGGTGGTCATTCCGACCGGATTGGCAAACTGGTCTTTCTGCCGTTTCAGAAAAGCGGCGGTATCGGCGGGATAGGTATTGATGACCATTTCGAGCCAGCGTTCGAAAATGGCCGATCTCCGCTCTGTAATTCGTTTTGTGAGCGCCATAGAGGTTTGTCTGCAAAACTCCTGAATAAGTGAAATTGAGAGAAACGGGCCGAGACGGTGAATTCATGCGCACCGATTGTGGACAGTGCTATAAACAACTTTCTATATTTATGTCAAGACCAAATAAAATACCAGAGTCCTGTCAGATTCCCTTTGGCATATGCGCGGGAGTATGGCATAATGGAAAATTTACAGCCCGGAACGCAGCGGGTTTTGGTGGAAATTTACGATGTTGCAATACAGGAAAATGGCTGTCACAACCCGAACGGTCCGCCCCGCATACAGCGGGACAGCGGGTATATTAATTTCACTATTTTCCCGCTGCCGGTCGGAGAAGACAGTCATTTTCTGCAGGTCTTATGAAAAAATGAGGAGGTTATGGCGGAAACGGTCAACGAAAATGAAATTCGGATTATCGGAATGTCCAGAAGCGGAAATCACGCCATTATCCAATGGATCCAGGCCCAGGCCAGAGGCCGGGTCTGTTTTCTCAACTGTACCGAAGGAAAAACAAATCCCTTTGTCACCGCACGGCCCCTGGAGGATGATGTCTGCTGCCAGACCAACTATGACCCCTTTTTTCTGACGGCCGAACGGCAGGGACGGTTTTCCCGCAAGGACTACCTGATCAACAGCCATGAAGACAGCTTTCTGGCCTATGCCTGCAGTGATGCGTATGAGGAGTTTCATGACACCTGGGTGGGCCCTTCCCGCAACCGGTATGATATTCTGATCCTGCGTGATCCCTACAACCTGTTCGCCTCACGCCGTTATGCCGGCATGGCGGAAAATTCGGAGCAGACCGCGCTCCGCATCTGGAAACAGCACGCCCGCCAGTTTCTCAGAAAGATCCGGCGTCTGAAGCACAACCCGGTGCTGATCAACTACAACCGCTGGTCACAGGAAAAGGCATACCGGGGGAAGATCGCCGAACAACTGGGGCTGACCTTCACCGATGCCTGCAAAGAAAAGGTGGCCCGGTGCTATGCGGGAAGTTCCTTTGACGGGACCCGTTTCGACGGACAGGCCGACCGGATGCGGGTGCTGGAGCGGTGGCGTCATTACCGGGATGATCCTGGCTTCTGGGCCGTCTTTGATGAGGATACCCATGCCATGTCCCGGAAAATTTTCGGTGATGTAGTGGATGAGGAGTACCTGTTCCCGGAACTGGCCGAGCCCCAGACCGTCTGATACAGATACGCCATGCCCGCGTTCCCGGGGCATGGCGTAAACATCATCTGCTGCAGTCATCCGCCTGTCCGGGGCGGAACCATCTTCTTCGACCGGGTTACAGCAGCTTTGCCTGCAGGGTAATCTCCGTTCCGGCCAGGGCTTTGGAAACCGGGCAGTTTTCCTTGGCCGCCTCTGCCTGCTCCTGAAACGCCTTGTCGTCAATCCCTTCGATCTTCGCTTCGGTGGCAAGTTCGATTCTGGTGATGGCAAATCCCTCCCCCACCTGTTCAATATGAACCTTGGCGTCGGTATGAATCCGCTCCGGCGTGTAGCCCGCCTTTTCCAGAAACAGGGACAGCGCCATTGAAAAACAGCCGGCATGGGCCGCGCCGATCAGTTCCTCGGGATTGGTTCCGGATTCTTCCTTGAACCGGGAACCGAAGGAATACGTTCCTTCAAAGGCGCCGCTGCCGAGTTTTACCGTTCCGTTTCCTTCCTGAATCTTTCCGTTCCATTGCGCTTCTGCACGTCGTACCGGCATGATCTCCTCCTTTCGTTCATTCGATGATCGTCAGCATCTCCCTTTTCTCCAGCCTTCTTTCCTACCACTGCGCCCCCAGGGGATAAATGGGGAAAAACCGGTATGTCTGCATCAAAATAAGGGGTAAGCCGGACTGGAACAGCCTTTTTTCGGACCGGGCCTGGTTTCCGCTGTTGAATCCGGCACTCATCAGGACATGCTCTTTTGTGGTTATTTTTGGTTTATTAAATGCCACAGATAAGGATTCTTGAAAATATATTTTCAATATTGACTTTAAATAACTTCTTATACTGCAAGAGCGCTATACGTTACATCCGGCCGGTGTATGATTTCCATTTCCAAAGGAAGGAAGAGACAGATGAAAGCTTTATCCGATCGGTAGCCCGGTAATTCACTTCCCGTACAACTGCAGTCCCCTCCCCCCCCGGAGGCCGTCTGGATCGTTCAGGCGGCCTTTTTCAGATTCTGCTGCATGTCTCATAAACTTTTGGAAATACAGTAAATACCTTATACCCTCCTACTTTTTTTGCAGATATACATATTTTTTATGAAGAACCAGATGAAGAGCAGTATATGTCCAGTTGATGGTTTCTTCCGTTATTCCGTCACACACCATTACATCCACAGGGACTGCTTCACGATGGTTGCCTTCTTTACTGCAGCAACTTCATAAACCACTGACCAGCGAAAGGATCTCTCACATGGCAGAAAACGCTCAGGACCAAACGGAACTCTCCCCCTGGTGGCGCTACAGCGCACTGCTCGTCTTCGTCGTCGGGATGATCATACTGATTTATATATCGGTGACCGCATACCGGACGGCGCCGCCGGTTCCGGACCGGGTGGTGGGGCCGGATGGCGAAGTGGTCTTTACCGGTGAAGATATCTGGGCCGGGCAGGAGGTGTTCCTGAAATACGGCCTGATGCAGAACGGCACGGTGTGGGGGCACGGGGCCTACATGGGGCCGGATTTCTCTGCCGATTACCTTCATACGCTGGCCATTCATGCCAATGAAATCACGGCTGAGGACATGTATGGAAAAGAACTGGGGAACCTCTCCGCAGCCGAACAGGGAGCGGTCGAGGCCGATGTGCGTCATACGCTGCGGGTGAACCGCTATGATCCCGGAACCGGTGTCCTTGAATTCACCAAAGAGGAGAAAGCGTCCTACGAGCAGCAGATCGACAAATGGGCCAGCTATTTTCAGGGGCCGGAGAAGAGCGGCGGACTGCCGGGCAAGTTTCTCGACAACCGGGAAGAGATAGAGGAGCTCACCGCTTTTTTCGCCTGGACGGCATGGGCGTCGGTCGCTACACGTCCCGGCAAGTCCTACTCGTACACCAACAACTTTCCCTACGATCCCCTGGTCGGAAATACGGTCACTCCCGACGCGGTACTCTGGAGTACCATGAGCATTATCATGCTGCTGGGCGGACTGGCGCTGGTTCTCTTTATCTTCGGCAAGTTCAACTACCTGGGCTGGAAGGGAGAACCGAAGCATGTCCACAAGCAGATGCTTCCCGGTGAACTCAACCAGAGCCAGCTTGCCATCATCAAGTACTTTTTTGTGGTGACCCTTCTGTTTCTGGCCCAGGCGACCATCGGCGGCGCACTGGCCCATTTCCGGGCGGAACCGGGTTCTTTCTACGGCTTTGATCTTTCCGAATTCTTTCCGAGCAATGTCCTCCGGACGTGGCATCTGCAGCTCGCTCTTCTCTGGATCGCAACGGCTTATATCGCGGGCGGGCTGTTTCTCTCTTCCACTCTCGGCGGGGATGAACCGAAACGGCAGCCGCTGGGGATTCACCTCCTTTTCTGGGCGCTGGTCGTCCTGGTGGCCGGGAGCCTGCTGGGGGAATTTGCCGGTGTGCGGCAGTACTTCCGGGAATACTGGTCCATGTTCGGCCATCAGGGGTGGGAATACCTCGATCTGGGCCGGTTCTGGCAGGTCGTGATGGTGATCGGCCTGTCCTTCTGGATATTCCTGATCAACCGCTCCGTCCGTCCGGCGCGGAAGAATCCGGAACGGCGGGAGATTTCGATGCTGTTTCTGGGGGCGGCGATTACAATTCCGCTGTTTTATCTGCCGGCCTTCTTTTTCGGAAGCTCGTCCAACTATTCGGTGGTGGATACCTGGCGGTTCTGGATCATTCACCTGTGGGTGGAGGGGTTCTTTGAGCTGTTTGTCACGGTCATGGTGGCGGTCACCTTTTTTCAGCTCGGTGTCGTCTCCCGTCTCAACGCCACCCGGATTATTTATCTGGACGCGATTCTCTTTCTGAGCGGTGGTGTTGTGGGAACGGCCCATCACTGGTACTGGACGGGGCAGTCCAATATCACGATGGCGTTTGCGGCGATGTTTTCGGCTCTGGAAGTGGTTCCGCTGACCCTGCTGACGCTGGATGCCTGGGATTTTATCAAGCTGACGGGGACAAAGGGGGAACCCGGGAAGAAGGGGCTGTCGATTCCCCACAAGTGGGCGTTTTACTTTCTGATGGCGGTCGGTGTCTGGAATTTTGTGGGGGCGGGAATCTTCGGTTTCCTGATCAATATGCCGGTGGTCAGCTATTTTGAGGTCGGAACGGCGCTGACGACCAACCACGGTCATGCGGCGCTGATGGGGGCGTTCGGGATGCTGGCGATGGCCCTGATTGTGCTGGGGCTGCGTCAGGTGCTGACGGATGAGCAGTGGAAGCGTCCGGAGAAGTATGTCAAGGTGTCGTTCTGGGGGTTGAACATCGGTCTGCTGCTGATGGTGGTCACCAATCTGTTTCCGGGGGGTATTCTGCAGTTCCGGGATGTGCTTGAAAACGGGTACTGGCACGCGCGGAGCTACGGGTACACGAGTCAGGAGTTTGTCCGGATGATTGAATGGCTGCGGCTGCCGGCGGATGTGGTCTTTATTCTGCTGGGGATTGTGCCGATGGTGATTGCGGCGGGGATGACGTATGCGTATGTGCGGTCGGGGAAGACGGCGTAGGGTGAATGTCTGATCATTCAGGTGTGTCCCGGCCTGTGTCCGGGAATATTCCGAGCAAGTTTCAGCTACTGTTCCTATCTTCTGTGAAAACCGGGATACACCTGAAATTCATCCTCATCGCCCTCTTGTTAAACCAGCTTTTTCAAAACTCAGTGAATCTCTTCTCTTTTGATTAACAGCTTTATCCCCCCGTCCTCCTGTTTCGCCATTATAATCTGCTTCGGTGATTCCAGATCATGTATGATCTTTTTCGATATTTGCAACAGATTGTCGGCCTTTTCTCTGCTCCTATCCCCTATTTCCGCCTGTAAATTTGAATATTTTTCTTCGTAGTTCCTTTTTATCCTGTCAATATCATCATCATGGAATACCGCATCATAATAAATTTGTTTGGCAGTCGCGATAATCTCCTGATAATATTCTTCAATCTTCTTATCCCCAATGCGATTGAAATAAAAATTACTTTCATTCCAGCCTTTTATCTCTTCCAGCAATTCTGCAACACGTAACCATCTGGTTTCACGATTATCCTTCATCTTGCTGTTCAGGTGCAGTTCAATGATCTTTCCCAGGTGGTAAAGCTCATCTGCCAGAATGGCGATCTTCAATTTATACTCATAGTTATCTATGTTGATCTTGTTGGATAACTCTCTGCTTCTGTCAGCAGTCCAGAAATGCTCTGTAATATTGCGGAAGCCTTCCCCATCGGATCGATCCAGCTGTTCAGCATATTCTTCATGGATTACACCGATTTCGGCCATTGCATTCTGAAACTGGACCATATCTTCAACGTTAATGACTTTCCTGACGGACAATTCCCTGAAAACTTTATTGTAAAATCTCAATTTCGCCAGCCGTTCCACATGATACAATTCAATGATTTCCCGCAGTTTCCTGTCGATGACGGATAGCTGTCTGCTGATCCCGTTCATGTAATACCGCCCTGTGATCAGGGACAGAACCTGAAAAATCAGGATGGGAGCAAAAACAGCACTGGCGGCGGAGGTAAAACCTGCATGTGTGACAATTCCGTTTGCCCCCATGACACTGGAGCCAAGCGTACCATTGGCATAGCTCATCAGCAGAGATGGATGCACAGTCGCAGTATAAAGACCGTTCGGGACAAGTGCAGCGATGCCCCCTGCCTGCGCGGCTACCCCTGCGGCATGACCGGCAAAAGATATGGTAATATCTTTGTTCCAGTCCGGATAATAGTGTGGCGGAATTTCCAGCCATTCATCATAATTGATAGTATCGATCCGCTCAAACTGAACCAAGCTGTTCTTTGACTGCGGGTCTGCAATTTCAAATTTATTTGCGTTTTTTTGGGATTTACTGCGGGAAAACCCGAACAGATTTTTCATAGCGAACCTCATATCATGCGGAAAACGAAGGGGCTGATCATATTCAAAAAGTGCAAGTTGGATGATCACATTCCATAAAAAGCACCTTTTGTTCGTGATTGACTCACTTCTTTATCAGGATAATTTTCAATTTGTCAAACTGTTGTTCAGCCAGTGGTACAGGTAGAAGAATGGTATATTGTAATTACCTTTGTGCAGTATTCCACAGCAGATTGTTTCCAGGCGGCTATTCGCGATATTGTGTGGGTAATTTGCATGAGTGCTAAAGCTGTTTTAACGTATTGTTATGAATCCAAATGAACTGATTACAAAAGGTCTTGGGCTGCCTCTTCCGTGGCAGGTTGTGTCGT